>CAYJSB010000033.1:0-8261 GCA_964372805.1 uncultured Candidatus Saccharibacteria bacterium
GGATAGATCCCAGGCACAAATTCGTTGACAAGAATGTACCGATTGCCAAGCCACGCAGCTGAGGCATTACAACAGGCATCGGTAAGTTTTGGTAGCGGCATAACCTTAAAATATGACAAGTCTTTGTTGAAAATCATCATAGAAGAAACCCAATACCCCTTCGAAAGATCTGACACAACTTTATCTCCTTGAGTGGACCAGTTTACGCCTGCGGTTTGTGCAGCAAATAGACTTGAGGATGTGTTGGGAATCGCATAAACCTCGTCCAGCCCTGTCCTATTAAGCATGTATTCTTGATTGTATCCGTACTGTTGGAATATAGGATTGCTTTTAATGCTGAAAGGTTTCCTGAGTGTGGGTTGATCGAAAATAACGGAAGCGGGAGTAGGTGCGACAATAGTTGTTTCTGACGAGAGGTAGTTTTCTGCAAATACTTGTCGTATTTGGTCTTGCTGCTTGACCGTAATGGTTTTAACGATAGAAATTATCCATGGTAACACCATACCCAGTCCAAAAATTAGAACCATTCCTATCGTTACCAAGAGAATGATAACCCTGACCGTTTTTGGTTGTCTGTATTGCTCTACGGACTCAACCGTTTCGACGTCCTGCGTCGTTAGTTTCCATTTATTAGATTCGTTTTGTGTGGGAGGCATTGGATTGTTAGGATGCCGCGATGATGAGCACCCAGTAGATTTTTACCGCGTAACCCAGAGCCAACAACAGGTATAACACAAGAAGGATACGTTGCCCTTTTTTATCCCACCACCTTGCGACAAATTTTTCAGATGTTGAGTATAGAACGAGTACCGGCATAACAATAAGTATCGTAAGCATCGTGAATAACCATTGGAGCAACGGTCCATATGCGAAGGCGGTTTCAACATTACGGATATTTATTGCAGTCCACCAAACACCAATAATGAGAACAAATAGAACCAAAAACCTCATGATTTTAATGTCCCATGCCATGAGCCCATTATAGCTGAACGGTGTTGCACTTGGAAATTGAATATTGGGCCGGTTTTTAAAAAGAAAGGGCTCGTCTGTGTAAGACGAGCCCTGTGAAGAACTAACCCTAAAGCACTAAGTGCTCGGGTCTACCCAAAAACACGATGTGTTTGGGCGATCCCCAAAAGCGATAAACGCCGGGGTAAGCCCCGAAGCACTTGAGAAGTGCTGGGCCAAGTAAAGAACTAGGGCGCGAGGGCGCGGTAAAACCGAGCTCTCGCGTTTGTTGAACCTGTGTCCACGAAACGGACCGTACCGTTTGTGTTTGCCAGATTTGTGTTTGCCAGAATTGCAACTGTTTCCCAATTAACGAGGTTGGTCGAAGTCTCCACGGTATACGTGAAGCCCGATTGCCCTGTCAGTTGAAACATATGCAGACCACCAATTGTGTTTGTGGTTACCGATAGTCGGAACGGCTGGCTCACTCCAAAAAATCCAAGCGTAACGTTGGTGATGTTTACGCTTGATTGAATGTTCGTGAATGCGTCTAGACGGAACCCGAGCGTATGCACGCTATTGCTCTCCGCTCTCGGAAACGCAAACGTGTACCGCCGAAGTCCCGGCAGAACCGTCAGCTCGTCTACCGAGCCGATGGTATTGGTATCCCAATACACCGACAACAGTCCGCGTGCGTAGGCAGTGCTCGTGAACTGCGCGTTAAACGAAACGATGTTCGCCGGATTGGTGAGAGCGATGAAGCTCGCAAGCCACGCCGGAGAATCGGTCGTGAGCCGCACACTTCCGCTATTCTTCACAATCAACCCAGTGAGACTTTGTTGTGACGGGGTGGTTGAGAAGTTTACGGTCGGACCGATGACTGCTGGGGTGCTTGTGTAGAGATACTCAACACATGGAGGATCTGGTGTTCCAAGCACCCGCGGTGGATTGTTGTTGTGGGCGTAGCTTAATGCAGTATCCCACCCGTTAGCTTCTTTGCTTAACAGGAAACCAAAACCCGCTGATCCTTCCACACTATTTGGCGGAATAGTATTCGCATAGAAGGTATGAGGATACTGATGCGAAGTGATTGTTCGTATACATGTTTGGAGTACCCCACTTCCCGTTGAATAGTAGACATCCAGCGTAGACTTGTTGGGGTCTAGCCATGTGATATCTACGTTGTAGCAGTTATCAAGAGGACCTTCGGTGAACTGCCAAAACTCACCAAAAGTTTCTTTGTCGCGAGAGAAGTAGCTGTCTGCCCAGTTTGCACTTTGTCCGTATTTGCTTCTGCCCCAGTAAACAGTGCCGACGTATGCATCAAGGAACGTTGAATGAATCACTGTTGTCGGAGGTGTTCCCAATGAGGTGTCCTTGATGTAGTCTGTTGCCGCTTGAATCAGCCCAGAACCGGCGCTGTGTGCGATGAAGTGTATATGACTCCACGCTTGTGCGCGAAGACCTTTACCGAGGCTCTCACCTTCTTGTACTGCATTACCTATAACACCGGTGACACTAACAGTTGCCTTCTCCACCCACTTGTACGCAACCACTTTCCAGCTGTTTAACCCACGACTGTCTAGGTACACTTGGATAGCGTTTGTCATTGCCTCAAGCCACCTCACGTCAGGATTCCACCCGTGCGTTACCAGAATGAGGTTATCTTTACCAACCTCCCTCACCGGACAACTTCCGTATGTTGGCTCTGTTGTCTGCGTGCCGATTACTTGCAGGCACGCTTGTGGAATGTAGAACTGAAGGACAGAGCGGAAGCCAATGCCGTCATATGGGTAGCTTGGAATAATGGGGTAGCTGTTGCGATAGGAGCATCGGGAATAATAAGCAGCATCACCCCAACCGCCTCCCCGCAACACACGGAATCCGGAAGATCCTGCTGGTCCACGCGTGTCATTTTGTGTCGCACCAGACTGGCTATACCAACTGCTTTGATACCAATCCCAGCACCATTCCCACACATTTCCTGTCATGTCATACAATCCATACCCGTTCGGCAGAAAATAACCCACCGGACTGGTATAAGGCTGGTATCCAATAGCAAACGTCGGGTGATAACCGCGCGTCGGACTAATATCGTAAGAGTACGATGAACGGCTGTAGTAATTCGCGCGGCTGTGCGTAATTGTATTTGCGTCCGACCACGAAAATCGGTGCCCGCTTGCTCCACCTCGCGCCGCCTTTTCCCACTCTGCTTCAGTTGGGAGGCGGTATCCATTTGCACCCCACTTCACATATGGGTCCACCTGCCCGGTTTTATAAATTACGGACAGCCCCGCATCTGTATAGTAGCAAGGTATCAACCCCTCCTTCTGTGAGCGAGCGTTACACCATTTAACGCAGTCATACCAGTTGAGCGAGCGAATCGGGTGGTCGGCGGCTTTTGCCGAACCGGCGTAGTTGTAACCATAACCGTTGCCTCCATTCCACGCTTTTACGCTGTCCCATAGCGCTTTCGCCACCTCATATTTGTCAATGTAAAAACCGCTTACATAGACGGCGTGCGTGGGGCGTTCGTCAGTGAAGAAACCCCCTTCATTAAATGTATCTCCCATCGTGAATGTCCTTGCGGGAATCCAGACCATATTTGCTGTAGGCGTTTGCGCGAATCCCGATTGTTCCAATTCTGTAAACAGCGCCGTTAAAAGCGCTGTGATGACCGTGTTTAGTTTCGTTTTCATAATCGTATTCAATTTTCAAGGTCCATTTTGTTTTTCCAAAAATCAACCCGCTCACAAGAGCAGGTTTGCCCGAGTAGAATCCGCAACGGGCGGATTTAATTTGGGACGTGTCTAGCTCACACAATATAGCAAAGACGAACGTATTTCAACTTGGCCTTGTCGTTTTTATGGAATTACCGGAAGCGCAGTTTCTTTCAAGCTATTCTGGTGTTCTCAAGAACACCAGAATAGCTTCCGCAGAATATTGGAGTGTTTTGGTTTGTATGTTTGGCAAGTGCTTCGTCTTGTTTACGTGTTCTTTCGCGCCAAGCGTTTTTTGTAGTATGAACTTAGGCGGTGTTCTACTACGATGAGAATTATGACAGCGAGAAGAAGGCCGATTTCGGCGTACTTGATATAATTTTTCAGTAGCGAGAATGATTCAGCAAAAAGGATCCCGAGAACTGTACTGGCGATTATCCACGCAAAAATCGCCAAGATGTCTGCTTTGAAAAATTTCTTGAACGAAACGCCGCAGGGCCGAGCGCGAACAAGCGCAATACGATGGAGGAAGTAGATGAATTTGGCTATGAATATCGAAAGCATGGGGCGCTCGCGAAGCTGTCTGTCGATTGCCGGCATGAGTCCGTTGACTAGTTTTTTTGTGAACAGAAAGCGGTCAATGAAATGTCCGAACCAATACCAAAGAGAGTCGCCGATAACCATCCCAGCAAATGAAGCGAGCAGGACGTAGGGAAGTTGCATGTGGCCTGTTTGCGCGAGGAAAACTGCCGCAAGCAGAACCGTCTCGCCCTCGATGACCATGCCTAAAAAAACAATCAGGTATCCCAAAAATTGCCAATCCTGCAGTCGCTCCAATACGAGTGATTCCCACATAAATAAACTCTTTTTTGTTTTATGAAACCACGCAATCCGCCGCGGCGGATTTCTGTGTCTATCATTATACCGCGCTTTTCTTTTGCGTTTTCAACACAAAACCGCCGAGCTCTCACATACAAGGGCTCGACGGTCTTGTGTTTGTAGATTTTAAACCTCCACTAAAACTTTTATTTGACCGCATCCCCGCCTAATGGCAGGCAGGTTTGAGGTGCTTACTTAACCGCGTCTTTGAGGGCCTTTGCTGCGCGGAACTTCGGCACTTTCATGGCTGGAACAGAGATAGCTTCGCCGGTTCGCGGGTTACGCGCTTGGCGAGCCGCTCGGGCTTTCACCGAAAAGATGCCCAATCCTGCGATTGAAACCTCGTCCCCCTTCTTCATGGTGGAAACGATGGTGTCAATCATGACATCAACCGCCTGTTCGGCCTGCACTTTCGTGCCACCGATCTTCGCATGGACTGCCTCTGCAATTCCTTGCTTATTCATGATTGGTTTTGTTGATTGCTAAAGATTTCTCGACCCTCTTTACCCGGTATTCGCTGCACGAATTTGTCGGGTTCACGCTCCGGCTACTTGAAAAGCCCAAGCATATGCTAGAGAAACATTATATACCGCCACATTTTTAAGGCAATAAGCCGCAAATTACACAGAAATCACGGAATAAAGCCGTTTTTTGTCAAATTTTCGCTCGGGCAGCTTCTTTTGAAAGACCGGAAAAATCGTCCCAGCCGCCGATTTTTCCTAATCCGCTCGGCTCGCTCTCCCGCCCTTGCGGCAAGGGCGGGAACCGTGCCCGCTCGCCTCCCTGCCTACCGCAGGCAGGCTCGCCGTCTTTCAAAAGAACAGCTCTCGCTTGGAGTTGACGAAACCCACAGATTGCCTCTCGCCTGCCTGCCGCCTGCCTGTCGGCAGACAGGGCAGGCAGGCAATACTTTAACAAACGAGGGGAGCTCGGTCGTTTTTAAAGCCTTGCGGAGCCGACGGGCGAGCAGAGAAAAATCCAGCAAGATTTTATTGTGCTTTTAAAACGACCGAGCGAACGCTTATCGTGCAAACCCCGTAGTAGATTTTGGCATTGCGCCGAAGGCGCGGGCATACGCCCGATGCCAAAATTCACTACCTAGCAAACTCTATCGCTCGTGTTTCCCGTATGACATTGACTTTAATCTCACCGGGATAATGAAGCTCATTTTCTATACGCAAAGCGATATCGCGTGCCATTTTGGCCCCCTCAAGGTCAGAAATTTCGGTCGGGATTACAAACACTCTGATTTCGCGCCCCGCCTGCAGGGCGTACACTTTTTCAACTCCCGCGAACGATTTGGCGATTCCTTCAAGCTCTTCAAGGCGTTTCAGGTAATTTTCCACGCTGTCGCGCCGAGCGCCGGGCCTCGCTCCGGAAATCGCGTCGGCAGTCTGGACAATTATGGATTCTGGAGTTTCGTACGGATATTCCTCATGATGCGCCTGCATTGCTTTTACGATTTCTTCGGAAACGCCGAACTTTTGGAGAATTCTGCGTCCGATTTCAACGTGTGTGCCAGCCACCTCATGGTCCACTGCTTTGCCGATGTCGTGCAATAGAGCGCCGGCTTTCGCGACGGACACGTTTGCGCCGAGCTCTTCGGCAATCATTCCTGCTATATGCGTCATTTCAACCGAGTGCTGGAGCACGTTTTGTCCATAGCTTGTGCGGAAATGGAGGCGTCCGAGAATTGCGATAAGGCGCGGGTCAAGATTGATGACGCCGGTCTCATACGTCGCCTGCTGGCCTTTCTCTTTTATGATTTTGTTGATTTCGGCTTCGGCTTTTTCAACGGCTTTCTCGATTTTTGCCGGTTGGATGCGCCCGTCCAGAATCAAATCTTCAAGCGCGACGCGCGCGATTTGGCGACGTATAGGATTGAATGAAGAAATGGTAATGGCGCCCGGCGTGTCGTCCACGATAAGCTCGACGCCCGTGATGCGCTCGAATGCTTTTATATTTCTGCCTTCTTTGCCTATGACTTTCCCTTTTACTTCATCGGACGGAATCGTAACTGTCGTTGTCAGAATGTCCGCGCTCATCGTATTGCCGAGGCGCTGGATTGAAGTGGTGATAATCTCTTTTGCCCGAGCCTCGAGTTTTTCTTCGCCGTACTGTTCCAGTTTCTGCGCGCGCACGAGCAGGTCTTCCTCGCTTTGCTTCTCAACCACTTTAATGAGTTCCTGTTTCGCGTCTTCTTGCGAGAGGCGAGCAATTTTTTCCATTTCAGCAAGCTTTTGCGCTTCCATTCCGTCAACACGGTCCTTTATTTTCTTGATTTCAACGACCCGCGTTTTTATTTCTTCAACTTCTTTGTCTATATCGACCTGCCGCTTATCCAGAAGTTCCTCCTTTTTAATGAGGCGGTCTTCCGTTTTTTTCATTTTGTCTTCGCGTTCCCTTATCTCGACACGCGATTCCTTCAGCGTTTCTTCTGCGCGCTTCTCGGCTTCCGCAACGACTTTTTTTGACTCTTCTTTCGCTTCAAGCATCATCTGCTTGATTTCAAGCTCCATCGAGCCCTTTTTGCCGAGGGAAATAATGAGGCGCAGATAATAACCCAAAGCAACTCCCGCGAGAGTGCCGGCTCCGACGAGGAGCAATACTATTTTTAATGACATATGCGAAGTGAGACTTCGCTCTCTAGGTCAAGAGACCCGCGTGTTTGCAGGGTTTTTTGTTCGAAATATTGGTTTTACGTTCAGACACCTTTCCCATATTTTGGAACCGAAATGACTCTAAAAAGTGAAATCATCGATGTTAATGTGGTAACGGTGGCATTGTACCTGAAAGCACTTGAGTTGTCCAATTCAAACTCGCGTAACTTATAACTTGTAACGTGTAGCGCCAGAGAAAAAGAGACTACCAAACCGCCGTTTTCGCGATGCGCAAACGGCGGTTTCTCTTATGTTACAGGCTACAAAATTAGAAATCAAACTACTTGATTTCTAATTTTGTCTTATGTATTTCGTCAATAATGCCGTATTTTTTGGATTCCTCGGCGTTCATGAAGAAATCGCGGTCTACATCTTTTTCTATTCTTGAAAGCGGCTGGCCAGTCGTTTGCGCAAGTATTTTGTTCAACACTTCTCGGTTTTTTAAAATGCGTCTTGCGCTGATTTCAATATCAGACGCCTGTCCCTCCGCTCCGCCGTGCGGCTGGTGAATCATAATTTCTGCGTTCGGCAATGCGTATCGCTTTCCTTTGGCTCCGGCAGACAAAATTACGGCGCCCATCGATGCGGCCATGCCGACGCAAACGGTTGCAACCGGCGGCTTGATGTAATTCATCGTGTCAATGATGGCGAGTCCCGACGTAACCTGCCCGCCCGGGCTATTTACATAAAGAAAGATGTCTTTTTTTGCATCTTCGGACGCGAGAAAAAGAAGTTGAGCGATAACAATGTTTGAGACATGGTCGTCTGTTATGCCGCCCAGAAAGATAATACGGTCCTTTAGGAGGCGCGAATAAATATCGTATGCGCGTTCGCCGTAGGTTGTTTTCTCGATCACTGTTGGTATCAAAATTTGGTTTTTCATAATTATTTTGGGTGTCTTAAAGTATAGTTAATAACATGGAGAGTATAACAGAATTCTTTTGTTTAATGAATAGTAGTACAATTACAAAATGAGACTCCACCGATTTTTTATAGAGCAGAAGTTAAAAGATGCTACTGGTGGGGAGGTGCTTGTCGCCGACCCCGAGAAAAT
>CAYJSB010000034.1:0-1399 GCA_964372805.1 uncultured Candidatus Saccharibacteria bacterium
ACGGCTGGGTAAGAAAAATATAGTCGCTACGCTTCTTATTTTTCTAAATTATTTCCGGCGCCAGCGACGCTATCTGCTGATAACCTTTTTCAACAAGCTCTCGCGGAATAGGCCCGAATACGCGGTTTGCTTTTGGCGCCTGTGGTTCTTTTCCGGAACCAACAATAAGAACAACGGCGTTCTCGTCAAAACGAATGTAAGAGCCGTCTTTCCTGCGGTATGCATTGCGTTGTCGCACCACGACAGCCTGCAAAACATCTTTTTTCTTGACCTCTTTGCGCGGGTCGGCTTTCTGCACGGACAAAACAACGCGGTCCCCAAGTTGCGCATACCGCCTCCGGCTCCCGCCAAGCACCTTGAATATGCGCCCGATGCGGCCTCCGGAGTTATCAGCTATTTTAACGATTGAACGCGGTTGTATCATAAATAAATTAAAATTTAAAAATCAAAATGTAAAATTACTGTTCAGTGTCATTTTGATCTTTGATTTTTAATCTTCGCACTATCATATAATGTTTGTCTTTCGAAATCGGACGCGTCGGCTTCAATAAAACTACGTCTCCGGTTGAGCACGTATTACCGGCATCGTGCGCTTTCAGACGCTTTGTCCGCACCATGTATTTTCCATACTTTGGAAATTTCTTGTAACGGCTAACTTCCACCACCACCGTATCTTTCATGCGATCTGAAACCACAATTCCAGTGAGGGAACGCGCTTCCTTCGCGGTTGATTCTTTTTGTTTCGACTGAATACTCATTGTGATTTATTTTTTAGATCTCTGCTCCCTTAGGACCGTTAAAATACGAGCGATATCACGACGCAATGCCATTCCCTCTTTCACATTGCGCACTTTGCTGCCGGAAACGCCGAAACGGAAATTCCAAAGCTCGTGCCGTTTGCTTTCTAGAAAATCCGTAAGTTCTTTATCGCTTTTCTGTTTTAAATCCAAGGTACTCATTTTTCTAAATGCTCCGACTTACTACTTTGGTCTTGACCGGCAACTTCGTTCCTGCCTTGCGAAGCGCTTCGCGCGCCTCGACTTCCGGCAAACCGTCTACCTCAAAAAGAACTCTGCCCGCGTGCACGGGAACGCAATATCCCTGCGGATCGCCTTTGCCTGAACCCATGCCTACTTCCGCGGCCTTTGCGGTGTAGGGCCTATCCGGAAAAACTCGAATCCACATCTTGCCGTTTTTTCCCATAACGCGTGTCATCGCTTTGCGTGCAGCCTCAAGCTGCTGTGAACGAATTCTCGCCGAAGCAATCGCCTTTAGGCCGTACGAACCGAACGAAACGTCTGTGCCTCTGGTTTCAACGCGAACACGTTTCTGGTTCGTTCGCCCAGTCTGCCATTTTCTGTATTTTACTTTTTTTGGAATCAACATGATAGATTTTTAA
>CAYJSB010000034.1:1499-3200 GCA_964372805.1 uncultured Candidatus Saccharibacteria bacterium
GGGTGCTCAAAAATCATGGTCGCTTCGCTCCCTGATTTTTGGCAAAGATTTCCCCCCGGTACACCCACACCTTGATGCCGATATCGCCATACGTCATGTGCGCTTTCTCGCGGGCAAAGTCTATATCGGCGCGCAATGTCTGAAGAGGAACGCGTCCTTTCTTTAGCTCTTCGGCACGCGCCATGTCCGCTCCGCCAAGACGTCCGCCAAGATAAACTTTTACGCCAAGCACGTCCCTGTTCGCCATTGCCTTTTCTATCGTTTGCTTCATCACGCGCCTAAACGGTAAACGCTTTTCCAAAGACTCAGCTATCATGCGGGCGAGAATTGCGGCATTAGACTCGGGCGACCTGACTTCTTCAACGTCAATTTTTATCTCCTGAAGCGTCGGCAACTTAAGACGTCTCATCTCTTTTGCAATATCGTTCTTCATTTGCGTCACTCCTTCTCCGCTTCGGCCGATAAACATGCCTGGGCGGGATGTTTTTACGATAATGCGGAACTGCTTTTCGTTCCGCTCTATCTCTATGGTTGAAACATAATAGTCGCGCAGTCGTTTTGCAAGGTACTCTCGTATTAAAATATCGCTCTTTAAATTCGCCCGATACTTGTCGCGCAACCCAAACCATCTGGATTTCCAGTCCCTGATGAGTCCGAGCCTGTGTGAATATGGGTGAACGGTGTGCGACATAGTTAGTTGTGAGATTCCTCTTTCTAATGAACACGCTCATCTCCAGCGTGAGCCGTCCGTTGGACATGTCCTTTTAAGATTTCGTCGCCTTTCGTATCTAGAGCGACAAGTATATTGCTTGAGCGCTTCTTTATTTGGGATGACGAGCCGCGGGCGCGCGGCATATAACGTTTCAGCGTAACACCTTCGTCCACGCGAATATCTTTAACATACAAGCGGTCGGAACTCATTTTATGGTTGTGTTCTGCGTTTGAAACAGCGGACTGTATTGCGCCCCTGATGGGATCAGAGGCCCGCTTGTTGATATATTCCAAAACCGTAAGCGCATGCTTTACCTTCTTTCCGCGAACCAAATCCGCAACCAAGCGGACTTTGCGCGGAGACTGCCTATAATTTTGTACTTTTACTTCTATGGTCATGATATTTATCAGGTAGTGAAAAATGGCATCGCCCAAAAGAGCGGTGCACTTTTAATGCCTGCTTCTGTCGCCTCCGACATTGTCATAATCTTTGTTTGTGTAAAGCTTTTCATTTTAATGCCATTTTCCACTACCGGATTTATTTGGCCGCTTCGGTGGCCGTTTTGGCGGATTGAGCCGCGGCAATTTCCGACTCCTTCTTCTTGGCCTCAAGCTCCTTCTGCATCTTGCCTCCGTGCTTCGTGAACTTTCTGGTAATCGAGAATTCACCGAGGCGGTGTCCAACCATTTCCTCGGTGATAAAAACTTCTATATGTTCCTTGCCGTTATGCACGCCGAATTTAAAGCCAACCATTTCCGGGGAGATGACGCTGTCGCGCGACCACGTGCGAATAACGCCCGTTTGTTCCGGTTTCTTTCCCGTAATTTTTTTCAAAAGCTTCGGGTCGATATATGGCCCTTTGTAAAGTGAACGTGACATGATTGATTTTTACGGAGCGAAGCGATGATATTTCATATAGTCGGTTCGCTCGGAGAGAGTGCAAGCGAGCTTCCACTTTCTCCTCACTGCCGACTATAAAAATCATCACC
>CAYJSB010000034.1:3300-8179 GCA_964372805.1 uncultured Candidatus Saccharibacteria bacterium
AGAGTGCAAGCGAGCTTCCACTTTCTCCTCACTGCCGACTATAAAAATCATCACCCACCCAAATTTTTGCGGAGCAAAAACTTAGGCGGGTTAAGAAACCATAGTCGTACTGCCCTCGGCAGGACTCCTTAATTTCCGACAAATAAACAAGCTCGGTACGAGCTTGGAGACTGCCATCCTAGCAGTAAGGCCATTTTCTGTCAAGTGGTTTTTACTGCTTGTGTTTATAATCTTGTGGGAAAGGTGGGGAAAGGCTGTGGATGGGAGAATAATGCCTTACAAAACCGGAAAGCGTAGGAATAAACACCGCTCGTCCATATCCCCGCAGCAAGCTTGGGGGGAGTCTGCGTGCGGATTAAAAAGCCCGCGTATTGCTACGCGGGCATGTGACGCTCTATCAGGAGTCTACCTGGAGCGCCGAAATGAACGGATCAGCTTTTTGATGACACTGATCTCCTCTTGGGTAAACGGAAGTCTTTCACTCATACCGCACAAAGACTTTGCGTCCATGTGACCATTGGACCTCGTCTTGGAGATTTCTTCAACCATCCAACCCAGTCTCAGTAGGAATCGCTCCAACGAACCGGCACTATAGGCAGACTCTTCTAACCGAAGAGTTTTTCTGTGTTTGGGAGAGTACCGTTTTGAATTTTCCCAAAGCGGTTTGAGCGCTTTCTCGGTAAGATAATCGGACGAATAGCGCGATGTCCCCGGCCTATCGTCGTGATCGGTCCAGATTGAGAATGCGGGAAATTTAACCGCTACATTTCTGGATACTATGGGATCAAGCGTCTGGCCGAATTGAGAAAACAGCTTCAGCCGCTCCCCCATGATTGCTAGACGTCTTTCCCGTTCCTCAAGCTGTTTGCTAACAGTCTCGGCACACTGAACCATAAACCAAACCATGGAATAATGACGAGCAAGAGCGAGAAGCACTTCGTCGGTTTCAGAGAGGAATGCGATCAATTCTTTGCTGAGACATGCTTTCACAAGTTCAGACCACCTTCCGGTGGTGAACTCCGAAAGTTTCGCCGTATCAGCAACAAAATAATCGTCATTGACCCTGATGAACCAATTACCATCGCGCCCAAGCGCGATGCGCGGAAAATCAATGTGTCTTTCACACACAAAGACGATCATGGCACGCGTTTTTTGGTGTTCTCTCGGAAGTGGCGGATTTGTGAACCCAGATGCCCCTTCGAGCGGCTTGTCGAGCCATCGGACCAGCGGTAGAAGAACTTCCTTCATGTGTCCAAGGATCACAGGCCAGTCTTGAACGTCCAGTCTGCGGCTCAATGATTTACCCTCACCGAGTAATCTGATCCTATCAGCTAGTGTCGGCGATTGTAATGCAACTGCTACTTCATGCTGTATTATTTGTTTTGTGGGCGAACCCATAATTATCCTTTCATTTGAGACCGACATTGTTCGAACTGGTGTGACGCGGCGAACCGATTGCCACACTGTTACAGTTACAATTTATCAATGTACGGCGCTCGTTCTTGTCTGACAATACACCCCTAATAGCTCCTGTCAACAAACTCTTAAGCGAAGAAGCTTCTTAAAAGACGGCGAGGTGAGGAAGCGAGTACGTGGAGCTTCCGCAAGACCTTTTGAGCTCGAGTCTGCGAGAGCCAAAAGGTGTACAGCTCCTGTAAGGAGCGAACGGGCGGGGTTCGAGCAAAGCGAGAGAGTGAGCCAAGCGGATAAGGAAAAACTACCCGCTGGGGCAGTTTTTCCGGTCCTTTAAGAAGCTTCCGAGCGACCCTTTCCCACCCTTCGCCTAGACACAATAAAGACATTAGAATATTTCTTGGCTCGGCGGGATTTCTGCCCTTTGCCGACTGGCTTGCCGGTGCGCGTAATGGCGCGCCTGCGACCGCGTCCTTGGCGTCCTTCACCGCCTCCGTATGGATGGTCAACCGGGTTTTTGGCGCTTCCGCGAACTGTCGGGCGGATTCCAAGCCAACGACTGCGTCCCGCCTTGCCAATATTCACTAAATGATTTTCTTCGTTGGAAACCGCACCGATGCACGCCCATGAATTCGCGGAAACCTTGCGGACTTCGGTCGACGGCAGCTTTACTTGCGCCCATTCACCTTCAACGGCGACAAGTTGGGCGTAATTTCCGGCCGAACGCGCGAGCACAGCGCCGCCATCGGCTCTTAATTCTATGTTGTAAATAAATGTGCCCACCGGAATTTTGGAAAGAGGAAGACGGTTGCCTGTTTTTAGCGGAGCATTTTTTGAGACTATGAAAGTGTCCCCTACCGAAAGGCCCTTCGGCAAAAGGACGTATCGGCGCTCGCCATCGGGATACAAGACAAGAGCGATAAAACCGGTGCGGTTCGGGTCATATTCAACCGATTCAATCTTTGCCGGCATATCGATTTTATCGTAGCGAAAATCAATGTTGCGGTAAGAGCGTTTCTGGCCTCCGCCTTTGTGGTTGATAGTAATTCGCCCGTGAGCATTGCGTCCAACATCGCGCTGGAAACCGCCAGTAAGCGCCTTGTGCGGCTCTGACGCGGTAACTACGCCCCTGTATGAAACAGTTGTTAATTGGCGCCGCGATTTTGTGTATGGCCGATATGTTTTCATATGTTTTCTTAACGAGCGGGGCGAGTCTTTGAAAACAATGACCCAGCCCTAATTTTCAGAATATGCTTTCGTTGTTTATCCTAATAATTTTGATTAGTGCTCCAAACTATCACTTTTCCTAATATCTGTAAAATTAGGGCTGGGTTGAATAAGTTATAGTCGCTACTATCCTTAACTTATTTCAATTTTTTCCCCTTTCTTAAGATAGACGTACGCTTTGCGGCCTCCATGCTTGACTCCTCGCTTTCCGCGAACAAACACGCGCTTTGCTGGGACAGTAACAATGTGAACCTTAATCGGATGTACCTTGTAAAGTTTCTCAACTGCGTCCGACACCATATTCTTATTTGCATCCGCGCTCACATTAAACGTATATGCCGATGCACTCTCCGAAAGCACAGATGCTTTTTCCGTCACTCGCATTCCGAGCAAGACAGCCGAATGGCCTTCCGCTTTTGGAATCGCAACCTGTCGTTCTGTTTTTTCCGTCTCATAAGCAATAACTTTTTCTTTTGGCTGCTTTTTTTGAGAGGAAACTTTCTGCGCGCCGACCGGCGTTCTCTGCGGCGTTTTTGTCGTCTCTATATTCTTTTTTCCGAACATTCCAAACATTAGAGTGGTATCTACCCGCCTAAATTTTTTACATTAATAACAAATTTCACTGAAAGTTTTTAAGTCTGATGGTTTTTAGTAATTAAGTCAATATATGTGCCAAATGGGTATAAAATTTTGGCGGGTGAATTAACCTTTTTTATTCTTACGTCCCGAAAGGATTTTAAATGCGGACCCTGGCTCGCTAACAATAAGATATTTATGGCCCAAAACATTAACCGCGTTTAGATTTCTCACTTCATCCAACCGTAGATTCGAAAAATTACGAAGGCCTCGAACCGTCTTTTCATCTTTCTTCGGAAAGACAACGAGAGCGGCATTCTTTGGCTTCGTCAAAATCTTTTCGTATCCTTTTACGCCCGCAAGGCCACGAAGCGCCTCTTTTGCGTCTTTCGTCTTCCCGCTTCCAACGGACAATGAATCAACAAATAAAATCTCGCCGTCGCGATATTTTTGTGAAAGAACCGCGTACAGCGCGTTGGCGCGCATCTTTTGGTTTATTTTTCTCGCATACACCTTATCCGGATTCGGGCCATGTGTTACGCCTCCCCCAACCCAAATCGGGGACCGAATAGAGCCGTGGCGGGCACGCCCTGTACCCTTCTGTTGCCATGGTTTTTTGCCGCCTCCGGCGACTTGTCCGCGCATTTTCACGTGCGCGTAATGCACGCGAGCATTTGCCTGCATTGAAACCGTAACCTGATGCACAAGGTCGGCATTCCACTTCGCGCCGAACACAATCCCGGGAAGCGTTACCTTCCCGACTTCTTTTCCTTCCTGATTGTAAACTTTTGATTCCATAAAATCGTGTAACGTGTAGCGTATAACTTGTAACAAAATTATTTCTTGTCTTACGTTACAGGTTACAAGTTACAAGTTTTGCGAACTTCTAATTTCAACAAGTGTTCCGCGCCGTCCCGGAATCGCCCCTCGCACTAAAATCAATCCGCCGTCCGCGTCAACTTGAATGACCTTGAGATTCTTTACCGTAACACGGTCACTGCCCATGCGTCCCGCCATGCGCATACCCAAAGACACTCGGCCTCCGGCGCGACCGCGCCCGCCGATAGCGCCCGGCTCGCGCTCACTGTGTTTTTGGCCGTGCGTTCGTGAGCCTCCATGAAAACCGTGACGCTTCACGACGCCCTGAAAACCTTTTCCTTTTGAGATTCCGGACACTTCAACAGTGTCGTTAACCGCAAAGGCAGAAACATTAACGCTGTCTCCAACTTTGAGGTCAAGCTTTTCACCGTCCGTGCGGAACTCCCGGACAACTTGATAACGCTTGTGCGCGGCTTTCTCCGTTTCGTTTCCTTTCGCGGGAATAAATCCAACTTGTACCGATTCGTAGCCGTCTTTTTCTTTTCCTTTCACCTGCGTAACCGTAACCGGACCCGCGGAAATAACCGTCACGGGCTCAACGCGCCCGTCTTCTGTAAATACCTGCGTCATATTCACCTTTTTGCCTAAAATAAATTTCATTTATTTTCGCGGACTTACGCAGACTGCACGCGGACAGACGCGGAATTCCGATTAAAAAGAGCCCACATGGACTCGTTTGTGATTGCACTAAGGTAACAAATGCAGCGCAAAATGTAAAGCCCCATCGTATGAAATATCAAGGTCGGTCCTTGATATTGATAAAAAAGTAAGCCCAGCGCGAAAC
>CAYJSB010000035.1:0-8133 GCA_964372805.1 uncultured Candidatus Saccharibacteria bacterium
GATATATCGAAATCCGAAACCTGATTTCTTTTCTGCTCGCCGAATACTATAATCCTATTATAACAGGCCTATAGGCCTGTTATAATAGGACAGGTATTTCTATTCATTCTCCTCAAATTCCTCAAAAGGTTTAGAATGAATATGTCGCGTTGTCAAAGTTATTCGTGCGAACATGTGGCGCAACGTAATATTAATATATGTTGCGTCTGCCGATATGCCATCAACATTCCATTCATTGTTCCAATTTGCCTATACTTGCGGTCGCTGGTATATGTAAAAAACGCGAGGATTGCTCCACTCGTTTCTAAAAAAACGGACGGCGTGCTTGAGTGCCAGATGGCGCTAAAAGTCTCCTTTTGTACCTTCATGTCCTTATCCTATCTACCCAATAGAATATCTATGGCTTTTACAAGCTGCGGGTCGCGTTTTGCGGTCAAGTCTTCTTGCGTGCGTTCAACAACAAAATCAGGCACTAAACCCTCTTCTGAAATATTCTTATCGGAGGGTGTAAGCCAGCGCGCAACCGTAAGCTTAAGTGAAGTTTCCGGCGTTATTGAAACAAGCTCCTGCACAGAACCCTTGCCAAACGTCTTTGTTCCCACAAGCTGTGCGATACCGTACTCGCGAAGAGCTCCAGCCAAAATTTCCGACGCTGAAGCTGAACCACCGTCGACGAGAATCACCATCTTCAAATTCTTATTGAAAACGTTATATCCTTTACTCCTATAAATACGCACATCGTCTTTCGCGTACTCTTCCTTCACAACCGGCTTCCCCGTTTCCAAAAACCAACTAGCCATATCTACCGCCGCTTCAAGATACCCTCCCGGATTCCCGCGCAAATCCAAAACGAGTTTGTCCGAGCCGGAAAGTATAAACTCACGAAGCGCTTCACGAAAAAGGTTTGGAGATTGGGATGTAAAGCTGTATAACTTTATTATGAATACACCATTCTCGTTCAAGCCAACCGTTTTGTCCGGCGACGATTTACCATCTGAAAGCTTAACTTCGGTGTCGATTACAGGAATATTTATAACTCCGCGCACGATACTAATCTCAAAAGGGGCATTTTTGCTTTTTCTGCTCACAAGAAGTTTAACGCTTGTACCTTGCTTTCCTCGAATTTTGCGGACTGCAATGTCCGTACTCATACCGTCCGTAAACGTGTCGTCAATCTTCAAAATTTTATCTCCAGTCTGAATTCCGGCCTTTTCCGCAGGCGTTCCCTTAAGCGGAGCCACGACAGTCAGCGTATTTTCTTTAATTCCTATTTCCATCCCGACGCCCTCAAATATTCCCGATATCTCGCTTTCAAACATCTTATTTTCCTCCGGAGGAAAGAAAACGGTGTAAGGGTCTCGAAGTGAAGCCGCAAGCCCTTGAATTGCTCCCCACACTTTCTCCTGATTGCCAGAAACAATTTCCTCGCTCGTTGTGGAAATTTTCGTGGGGACATATTTTTCGTTTAAGGCATTCCACGTTTTCCAAAACGGAGAAAAATCTACGGTAGCCGGTTTCATATCTTCTTTATTTTCAAGCGACGTGACTTTGTATATTTCAGGCGCCTGCTTGAGGCCATACGTATATCCGCCATAAAAAACGCCTCCTAATGCAAGGAGTGCTACAAAACCATATATTCTTCCTTTCATAAACGGACGCATTTGGTTCATTCTAACAAAGTAAGAGAAAAACAACAGTGCATAGCATGTTGTCATTAAAATAAACGCACGATATAATTTAGCCATGAAAAGTACGTATACTTACCGCGATGTGACATGGGTTGATCTTGAATCGCCTACTTACGAAGAAGCGCGCGATGTCGCAGCCAAATACAAACTTAATCCTGTACTTTCTGAAGAGCTTATGCGGCCAACGCCGAAACCGCGCGTAGATCTCTATCGCGATTATTTATATCTGGTTTTGCACTTCCCTGCCGTCAAGCATTCTCATTCATATTCCGCGATTCAAGAAATTGATTTTATAGTAGGAAAGAATTACATCGTTACCACGCATTACGATACCGTCGATCCTCTTCATGAGTTTTCAAAAATCTTTGAAGTCAGCGCCATTACTGATCGTGGAGATATGGGCGAACACGCCGGCTTTGTTTTTTATCACATGTTAAAGCATATATATAAGGGCATGGGCTACGAGCTTGAAAGCATACGGGACAGACTTGGGCGCGCCGAAATCGGAATATTTTCCGGAAAAGAGAAAAAGATGGTGGAAGATATTTCCAATCTAGGACGCGATATCCTTGATATCAAGGCAACATTGCGTCCGCATGAACATGTACTCGATCAGCTCATCATCGCTTGCGTAAGATTCTTCGGAAAAGAATTCGAGTACCATGTTCAATCCATAAAAGGAGACTATTATAGACTCTGGAATGAGGTGTTAAACGCCGGAGAACTTGCCGTAGAGCTTCGGGAAACAAACAATACCATTCTTTCTGCCCATCAAAATGAGATAGTGCAGCACCTTTCCGTTATAGCATTTATAGCGCTTCCAATTGCACTTGCTCTTACGCTTTTGCAAATAGACACCGTATCCAGGCCGATTATAGGGAAACCGGGCGACTTTTACGTGATACTATTTGGCGCAATAGCTCTTGCTATCCTTCTGTACACATATTCAAAGGCAAAAAAATGGCTCTAGGTTTTTTTTCGAAACTGCTAAGTTATGGGGTGCCTGAAAAAAGCACGCCGATAATGCTTTTTAATACGCTGCGCAAGCAAAAAGAAATATTTCGCCCATTAAGAGCAGGCCACGTCGGAATGTATAATTGCGGCCCTACGGTATACTATTTTCAGCATATAGGAAATTACCGCGCTTATGTTTTTGCGGATATGGTCAAGCGCGTGTTTCTTTACTATGGATTTAATGTAAAGCAAGTAATAAATATAACCGATGTGGGGCACCTGACCGGCGATAATGAGGGAGACGCGAGCGTTGGCGAAGACAGAATCGAAAAAGCCGCGAAACGCGAGCATAAAACCGCCGCCGAAATAATAAAGATTTATACCGACGACTTTTTAGAGAATCTTCTGAAACTCAACATAGATACGGAAGGAACTGAATTTCCAAGGGCCACAGAGAACATTCTTGAGCAGGTCGCTTTTATCAAAACTCTTGAAGAAAAGGGGTACGTTTATAAAACAAGCGACGGAATTTATTTTGATGCTTCCCTCTTTAAGGAATACGGAAAGCTCGGAAATATAAATATAAAAGGCCTTCAAGAAGGCGCGCGAGTCGAAGCAAACCCAGAAAAGAAACATCCAACCGACTTCGCTCTGTGGAAATTCAGCAAGCCGAATGAAAAACGCGAGCAGGAGTGGGAAAGTCCGTGGGGCGTTGGATTTCCCGGATGGCATATTGAATGCTCCGCAATGTCCGCAAAGTATCTCGGTCACAGATTTGATATCCACACAGGCGGGGTGGATCACATTCCAGTTCACCACCAAAATGAAATCGCACAATCGGAGGCCGCCTTCGGGAGACCGTTTGTAACTTATTGGCTCCATGTAGCTCACTTAATGATAGACGGAAAAAAGATTTCAAAGTCTCTTGGGAATGGAATTTTGATAAAACACATAGAACACAGAAAGATCTCTCCACTCGCTTATCGATATTGGCTTTTGACTTCTCATTATAGGACGCAGGTTAATTTCACGTGGGAGGCCCTAGAGGCCGCTCACCGCGCGTTTTTCAAGTTGGAGCGCTTTTTTGCCGAGGATCTTGGCGCAAAGAAAGGAAAGGCAAACACGAATTATCAGTCGCAATTTAGAGATGCGATAAATGACGACCTTGATACCCCAAAAGCTGTCGCGGTTCTATGGAATCTCGTAAAAGACGAAAAAATCTCCAAGCCCGACAAAAAAGCGACGCTTTTGGATTTTGACCGCGTTCTTGGATTGAATCTTTCGCAGTCGCAGGATTTCATTGAGGAAAGCACTAAACCAGTCGCGAAAGCAGATATTCCGAAAGATGTTGCCGAACTTTTGGACGAACGCGAAAAGGCGCGGGCCGACAAAAACTTTACTAAAGCAGATGAATTGCGCGATAGGATAAAAGATACCGGATTTTTGGTAGAAGATTCCCCGACCGGCCCGCGCCTCACTAAGAATTAAGACTTTAATGTTTTACACAGTTTGGCAACAGGATGTTGCCATTTTAAGCTATTTCACAGATAAAAGGCTGTGATACAATGCGGGCAAATGGCAAAATCATTTTTAGACAATAACAGGATTCCACCGCAAAACCTCGAAGCCGAACAAGCGCTTCTCGGCTCTATACTTTTGCGCCAGGACGCCATGAATGACATCATGGACGTCATTTCTCCGCGCTCCTTTTACGCAGAAAAGCACCGTTTGATTTTTGAGACGATGCTTGAGCTATTCGGAAAAGGCTCGCCGATAGATCTGCTTTCGCTCACTTCTCGGCTTGAAGAAAAAGGGCTTTTGGAACGCGCCGGCGGCGCAAGCTATATTGCGAGTCTTGCAAACTCTGTACCCTCCTCCGTCAACGCAAAGCACTATGCGGAAATCGTGCACAAAAAGCACGCGATGCGCGAGCTTATAGATGCGGCGGAACATATTCGCGGTTTGGGGCAGAACGAAGAAGACGAACTGGAGCAGATTCTGGACAGCGCGGAGAAGCGCCTCTTTGACGTAACAAACACATCAGGCAAGCACCGATTCGTGGAGCTAAAAGAAATGCTTGGAGACGCTTGGGAAAGAATCGACCGCCTTCATAAATCGCGCGAAGAATTACGAGGAATTCCAACCGGATTTAAGGAACTTGATAATCTCTTAGCCGGACTTCAGAAAGCCGACCTTATAATTCTTGCCGCGCGCCCTTCAATGGGTAAAACGTCGCTTGCGCTTGATATCGCGCGCCAAACCGCAGTTCAACATAATGTTCCAGTTGGAATATTCTCTCTTGAAATGAGCGCGCAACAGCTCGTAGATCGCATGCTTGCCTCGCAATCTAACGTAAACGCTTGGGCACTGCGCACCGGGCGCTTATCCGCTGGAAACGATTTTGACCGCATCCGTGACGCGCTTGACGTCCTTGCAAAAGCTCCTATTTATATTGACGACCAACCGGCACAATCAATTCTAAAGATGCGTTCTGTCGCGCGAAAATTGAAGAGAGAAAAAAACATCGGCCTTATTGTCGTAGATTATCTTCAATTAATGCTCACAGGCATGAAGAGCGCGAATGATTCGTTTTATCAACAGGTTACTGAAATATCGCGCTCATTGAAACAACTCGCGCGCGAGCTTGATACGCCGGTACTTGCGCTCTCGCAATTATCGCGCGCAGTTGAAGCGCGCGGAGGAAAACCTCGCCTCAGTGACTTACGTGACAGCGGGAGCATCGAGCAGGACGCGGACGTGGTAATGTTCATTCACCGCGAGGATAAATATAAAGAAGACTCCGACAAACCGAACATCGCGGAAATTATGGTTGAAAAGCACAGAAACGGCCCAACGGGAAAAATCGAACTGTACTTCGATGAGAAAAAGGCCACATTCCTTCCTATTGAAAAAGGAAGTTTCAAGGACTTTGAATCGCAGGCGCCGGCTGAATCTCTCTAATAATGCCAGACCTCATAAAAAAGCTTATTGAAGAGTTTGCAAAATTCCCCGGCGTAGGCCCGAGGCAAGCCAAACGCTTTGCCTATTATTTGATTACGCGAAGCGAATCAAAAATTAAAGATATTTCCGAATCGATTATTAAGGCGAAAAAATCGGTTGCGCATTGCACTTCATGCGGACGCTTGACTTCAAAATCGCAGAAAAGCTCCGAATGCCCGATTTGCTCCGATTCTTCTCGCGACAAAACACTTCTCACGATAGTGGCGCACGATGTAGACGTAGAATCTATAGAAAAGAGCAATGTGTACAAGGGTAGTTATTTCGTACTCGGCGGAACCATTCCCATACTTGACGAAAAACCGGAAGAACGCGTACGGCTTACAAGTTTGAAAAAACAAGTTTCGTCTCGCATAGGAAATGGGCTTACGGAAATAATACTTGCTCTGGATTTGAATCCTGATGGCGAACACACGATGGAATGCCTCTCCTCATTTCTAATGCCTTTCATTGATGGAAAGAACATAAAAGTTACAGTGCTTGGGCGCGGCCTTTCCACCGGCACAGAACTCCAATATTCCGACCCCGACACCATCAAAAACGCGCTCAAAAACCGGGCACCGGCGTAGTTGACAAAATCAATCCAGGTGATATACTGCGACCAGTAAGTGGTACCGTCCGGATTCCTGGTGAATCGGGCGTTTGACAATCAAAACTCTGAAAAACTGAAATTCGGTATGAAAAATATTACTCTGCGAAACTTGTTGGGGGGATTCTCGGGCGGCATGCTCGGCATTCTCATGTTCCATCTGCTCAACTGGTCCGGCCTTATGCTTGGCTGCCTTGTCGGCGTTACCGTCGGCTGGTTCCACCAAGAGGTCTGGGAAAAGTTCTGCTCGTTCTATGATGCAATTTCGAAAATCATCTCGTCTGGCCATATTGGCCTCCCCAGGAAAACATGGAGCGAGATGTGCGGCGTTGCGGCGTACAAGCGTTTCGCCGCCAATCCCAAAATCGGGCACGCGCTGTTTTACGCCCTGTCCATAGTGATGGCGGCAGTAATCTTTAGCTTCGCGTGGGTGCCGTGTTTTGTTTTCGCTAACTACTACCACAGTGGAGCGCTGACGGCCGGCGGAATATTGATTCCTGTGGTCATAGTTGTCGTAATCGTTTCTGCCGCCTGCTTTGTCGTCACGTGCTTAGAGAATGACTCGGTTCGGTGGCATAAATTCGGACAGAAACTTTACGGTGAGAATTCAGCAATTCTCTTCTGGGCAAAGCTCACATTACTCCATGTGTTTTTGTCATCTTGGTTTACCTTGATGATATTATCGCTAGTCGCGGTGGTTATCGCCGCTTTTGTGGCGATGGTGTTCTATCTGATTCCATGGGTGCCAAAGATGTTGTTCCAGAAAACAGGACATTGGCTGTGTCTTGGTATCACGCTCGCGGTTACCTCGCTCGTCGCGTGGTTGTGGCGTCCGTTTCTTTCAGACAGCGTCGGTCTGTGGCTTACCGCCCTGACTGCCGGCGTTGTTTCGGGAGGATTTTCTGCGACCGCAGGGTATTGCTTAGGGCGCCTTGTTTTGTCCAGAAGTCCTAAAAAAGTTTTCAAGGACGTTTTGAATGGAGACACCTGGACGGACACTCTTGACAAATTCTTTGATGTTCTCTGGAACGCGCTCGAACGCCGCCTCGGCGTACCGGGCGTACCGAAGTTTATGTCGCGCTGACATCTCTTTGGTTGTCACACAGCGCACTGCTATTCTTAGTGGTGCGCTTTTCTTTTTGTTTGTTCAGCGATTCCAATAAATACAACTAAGAATAAACCCCCGCTCGTCCATATCCCCGCAGCAAGCTCGCGGGGAATTCTGCGTGCGGATTGAAGTCTAACTTCAATCATTTAGTATGAATAAAAACGTCTTATTTCTACTTTCTACAATCCTATTATAAGAAAGCTATAGCTTTCTTATAATAGGATGCTGTTGTTTAGTGACAAAAACCCGTTTCGGAAAAGCAGGGTTTTTATTTAATAGATTCGATTTTCACCGTGAAAAATGGTTGGCGGTGTCCTCGGCGGACGAAGTAACGGCTCTTCTGTTTGTACTTGATGATTTCAACTTTCTTGTCGCGGCCGATTTTCTGCAGTGTGCCGGTTACTTTGGCGCCCGCGATATAGGGCGTGCCAATAGTAGTATCGGCGCCATTATCCACGACGAGCACTTTATCAAAAGTCAATTTATCCCCTTCTTTGTGTTCACCCGGAATTTTTTCAATTTTAATCCTACTACCCTCCGAAACGATATACTGTTTCCCCCCGGTCGCGATCACCGCGTATTCTTTTGGATTATACGAGGTAGTAACCCCTGCCGGCTTTTTGGCCGGTGTCTTTGTGGTTTTTATTGCTGTTTTATTTGTTTTTTCCGCCATAGCTTCAGTCCGAGTATTTTAACTGAAATCACAGGAAAAGCAACCTCCTGTACTAACTATGCGCTATAGCGCGGAGTTAGTACCTAGTGCTTTTGGTTGGAAA
>CAYJSB010000036.1:0-7781 GCA_964372805.1 uncultured Candidatus Saccharibacteria bacterium
CCATAACTTGCTGCATTGTGGGATGAAAACGTTTGCAGAACGGGCACTCCATATCCGAATACTCAACGATTTTGACCGGAGCGTTTGGATTGCCGAGAATATGGTCCGCATTTGTGATAGGCGCTAACTTTTCAAGTCCGCCTGTATTCTCGGCAACGGCTTGAGCTTGCCCAGTTGGAGGCGCACTGTTGTCGGCAACAGTCGGCGCATTGGTATTCTTGCCAGAGGAAAGATAAACGGCCCCGGCAATCAGTACTCCGGCAATAATGATTGCAACCGGTATCGCGAGATTATTTTTTTGTATTGTTGGTTGTGTAGTTTCTTGTTCCATGTTTTTTATAATATCACTTTTCGCAAAATCCGCCAACGCAAGGGCCCTCCAGCCCTGCCCGTGCCGGGACGGCCGGCCGAGGGAGGCGGGCAGGCGCGGCGGCGGGGCGGAACGATTGGTTTTTGTCAGAAATTTCTGCTAAACCCCAACACCAAATTTTGGTGTGGGGGTAAAGTAGGTTCGAGCGTGGTTGTATAAATACACCAGAATCAAACTTCTCGGTTTGGAATTAACAAAGGAGTGGGCGGCACAAGCATGGCAACACCTATGCTTAGCGGCGCGGTTGCTCTTGTGAAGTACGCACATCCAGCGTATACTCAAAGTGCGACTGAAAACAAACTCTTCACCACCGCCAAAGATCTTGGAAAGACCGGCAAAGACACCAGTTATGGTTTTGGAAGAGTGAGGGCCGATATTGCAGTGCAGTAATTCTTGATATTATTATCATAAACATAAACTATGGGATTTTTTGGAGATTCAAAACCGAAAGTTACAAAACAGGAGTTCAGGCAGAAAGTGCGAGGTTCTCTTTATAGCAAAGGTTTTTCTCACAAGGAGCTTGACCAGCTTGAAGGATTTCTTGGAGGAGATTTGCATGAAGCCGCCGAGCACGATAAGGGAATAGACGCAAAAGAAATAGACAGAAGCGTTGAATGGCTCCGCGCGAACAAGCACAACCACACATTCAGCGACAAGCAGATAGATGCGATAGACACAGAACTTAGGAGGCATCTCTAAACAACTGTGGTTTTGACGCTTATGTATACATGCTACAATTAGCCTCAATGGACGCAAAACTTGTAACGTATATACGCTCGGCGCTTGTTTCAGGAAAATCGAAGGACGCTATTTATCGTGAGCTTCTAATTGCTGGGTGGTCTGTGGACGATATTTCCGTTGGATACGATAACGCTACTTCCGGCGCGAGCAATGCTCTAGGATCCATTTCCACTCCTGTCCCTGAATCATTGTCCAAGGTGTCAGAAGGTGTGGCTCAAACGACGAAACAAAACGACGCTGCTCCTCACCAAAAAACAGCTCGGATAATTCTTGTCATTGGCGCCATTTTTATCGGGCTCGGTATTTTTTCGTTTATTTCTGGAAATTGGCAAAAGATTGGTCCATGGTCAAAAGTGTCAATAATTGTTGTTTCAATGCTAATCTCATACGTTGCAGCCTTTTTGATGAACGCAAAAGGATACGGAAAAACAGGGAATGCTTTTTTGTTGCTAGGCTCACTGATTTACGGAGCTGGCATATTTCTTATCGCCCAGATTTTCCATTTGCCTGTTGAATGGCCGGACGGATTCTTGCTTTGGTTTATCGGAGTCCTCGCGCTTGGATATGCCGTTAACTGGCGCCCGCTTTTAGGTTTCGGTGTCGTTCTTGGGTTTGTCGGAGGATTTGGGTATCCGTGGCATTTCTTTGAGTTTATGTGGCGCATTTCCGGCAACCGCAGTCCTATTACCACCGCGACGGTTTCTTTGTTTCTTCTTGCTGTATCGGTGGCGATTTGCTTATTTGTGGCACAATATGTTCGGAAACAATTACCAGAAGAAGTGCGTCAGCGCATGTAACCATTAATACATGTTTCTTTTTTATTCCATAATACCTGTTGCCGTTGTCGTCGCTGTTGTGTTGGTTATTGGATATGGAATCCGAAGCTCTATACGGAGATCAAAAAAAGGGAAGCAGGGCGGTTCAAAGGTCAATAACGATGAAGTAATTACGGGAGCTTTGTTTCTGCTTGTTGGAGTGCTTATCGGAATGTTTCTGTTTACGCTTAACGCAAAACTCCAGAATCTGTTTGAGCCGCTTACAATATTGCTTGTGTCCGGTGTTGTATCCCTTGCGCTTGCGGCCTTCTTTCGTCAGCTAATACTTTCGGTGGGTTCAATAATCGCGCTCTTCTCGTGGATTCAGATAAAAGCATCACTGTGGGTGAGCGCTGCCGACAGCGCCGCCATCGACACGGTAATCGTTATGATTTTGGCAAGTTTGTTACTGGTTGGCGTTGGTCTTGCGTTGCGTTCCCAAAAGGATTATCAGAGACTTGGAATAACGCTTTTGGTGCTTGGAATGGCACCAATATTGTTTGCGCTTGTTGTTGTAAGCACAAAAAGTGGGCTTCGCGCCTTTGAGTACCTGCTGGTCGGAAAGTCACTTCTTGCAAGTACGCAAGCTCTCGTAACTGTTTGTGTGCTTAGCGCACTCGGTCTTTTCATGTCGATATGGCATGTGATGAAGCGGACAAATCTGGTCAACGGCGTCGTCTTGTTCGCTTCCACAGTTGTCTCACTTGGACTCCTGTTTATTCCGACGCACTCGTTGTTTGTGGGCGGCTCAAGCGGTTCATATTACTCTGGTGGAGGCGATTTGTCTTCGGCTGGCGTAATGTGGGCTTTTGTATTTAACATTGTGCTGGTTGCGCTACTCGTCTGGTTTATTTACTCAGGTTTCAAGCGTGGTAATACCGGACATGTAAATCTGGGAGTGGCGATGCTGTTTATCCTTGCTGTCATAAAATACTTCGAATGGCTCGCAAGCTTTATGGAGCGTTCTATTTTCTTTATTGTGACGGGCGTAGTGTTTATTCTTATCGGTTGGCTTATGGAGCGGGGCAGGAGATATTTAGTGGGCCGTATCAGACAGCAGACGGTTGGTAATGTGCCGATGCCATAAAATATGCAAACCATAGACAAAAAAACAATTCTGTTCATCGGGGCGATTGGAGTACAGTTGCTTGCGCTTCTCGTGCTCGGACTTGCGTATGGCAGTATCGCCGCAAAAGGAACCGATGTTCTTCTCAAAATTGCGCCGGTGGATCCTCGCGACCCGCTACGCGGCGATTATGTGACGTTTCGGTACGACATTTCCAGTCTTTCGCAGTACCTCCTTTATGGCGGACAGGTTGCGGAAGGCGACACTGTTTATGTTGCTTTGCGTTCCGGGTATCCGTATTGGCAGGCGTCCGGAGTATATACCGCGCTTGATGCCGCGCAGCGTTCCATCGGATCGAGAAAGGGGGCGGTAATAAAAGGAACAGTCGCAAGCGGCGGCGGTTTTTCTCAGGCTGGGACTAATCCAGGCGGTACGATATCCGTGCGGTACGATATTGAACAATTTTTCATTCCCGAAGGAGCCGGCAGGGGCGTGAGTTTTTGGAATAAGGAGGCGTACGCGCTTGTGAAAGTCGACAATAATGGCAACGCGCTGATACAGCGGCTTTATGTGGACGGACAGCCATGGCCATAAAAAACACTCGTCCTATCCCCGCGGCAAGCCGAGGGGGTGAATGCGGATAGATTAGATTTTAACCCTAATCCGCCAAAGCAAAAAACGGCATAAAGCCGTTTTTTTTGACATAGCGCGAGTATTTTGTGTTGCAATAATGGTACAATATGTCAATCTAATTTTAAAACGCATGGATAAACAAAACGCGCTTATTTTGTGGTTTGATCAGCTTGGTATTGAGGATGTAGTGCTTGCCGGCGGAAAAAACGCGGCGCTGGGCGAGATGTTTTCAAATCTTGGCAAAATGGGGATTTCGGTACCGAACGGATTTGCGATTACCGCGACCGCGTACCGTCGCTTTCTGGATGAAACAAAATTACAGGACAAAATAAAAGAAGTACTAAGCGACCTTGATACGCACGACATACGCAACTTGCAGAAGCGAGGCGAGAAAGCGCGCAATCTGATTTTGAAAGCCGAATTGCCGGACGATCTCAAGAAAGCTATTTCGGAAGAATACAAAAACCTTGAAAAGCAGTACGGAGCCGGTGTTGATGTTGCGGTTCGTTCTTCAGCGACTGCCGAAGATTTGCCCGATGCGTCGTTTGCCGGCCAACAGGAAACGTACCTCAATATCTCCGGCGTTGACGCGGTTATTGAGGCGACGAAGAAATGTATCGCATCTCTCTTTACCGACCGCGCAATTTCGTACCGCACCGACAAAGGGTTCTCGCATTTTGACGTGGCGCTTTCCGTTGGCGTGCAAAAAATGGTGCGCAGCGACCTCGCTTCAAGCGGTGTCGCGTTTTCCATTGATACCGAGACGGGTTTTGATAAAGTGGTCGTCATCAACAGTTCATACGGGCTCGGCGAAATGGTGGTACAGGGGAAAGTGACGCCGGACGAATTCATCGTGTTCAAGCCAACGCTTCGGGAGGGGTATAAAGCGATTATCGGGCAGGACTTGGGTCCGAAAGAAGTGAAAATGGTGTATTCAGGTTCCAAGACAAAAATTGTGGAAACGAGCGCGAAGGAACGCGCCGAATGGAGCTTGTCACGGGAAGAAGTATTGAAACTCGCGACATGGGTGGCAAGCGTTGAAAAATATTTTTCCGAGAAACGCGGGCATTATCAGCCGATGGATACCGAGTGGGCAAAAGACGGGAAAACAGGCGAACTTTTTATCGTGCAGGCGCGTCCAGAAACCGTTCACGCGACTCAAAACAAAAATTCTATCACCGAATATGTGTTGCAGGAAAAGGGGAAGGTGCTTGTAAGCGGAACGGCGGTTGGACAGAAAATTGCAACGGGTCCGGTGCGCGTTATCCGCGATGTAAAAAACATAAGCCAATTCAAGCAGGGAGAGGTACTCGTGACCGAGATTACCGATCCAGATTGGGAGCCGATTATGAAAATCGCTTCGGCTATTGTGACAGATAAGGGCGGTAGAACGTCACATGCGGCGATTGTTTCTCGCGAGCTCGGCATCACCTGTATTGTTGGAGCCGGGAATGCCACAAAAGTTCTAAAGGACGGACAAGTTGTCACGGTAGATTGTTCATCGGGGACTGTGGGTACTGTGCAGGAAGGCACCCTTCAGTTCAAAAAAGTTGAACATAAACTTGATGCGATTCCCGAAACGCGAACGAAAATTATGGTCAATATCAGCTCACCCGATGAAGCGTTTTCCAAACACTTCCTGCCCGCGAAAGGTGTTGGGTTGGGACGCCTGGAGTTTATTATTATGTCGCATATAGGAATTCATCCGAATGCCCTTCTTGATTATGAAAATCTGAAAGCGGACAAAAAAGATAAAGTGAAGCAGGCCGTTGTCGCGGAAATCGACAAACGAACGCCGGGGTATGCGGACAAATCGCAGTTTTACGTAGATGAGCTTGCCGAAGGTATCGCGAAGATTGGAGCGGCATTTCATCCGTATGAAGTTATCATTCGTTTTTCGGATTTCAAAACGAATGAATACGTAACGCTTGTCGGCGGGCAGTTCTACGAACCAAAAGAAGAAAATCCGATGATAGGGTGGCGCGGAGCGTCCCGCTATTACGACCCTAAGTTCAAAGATGCATTCGGGCTTGAGTGTAAAGCGATGAAGCGCGTGCGCGATGAAATGGGTTTAAAAAATGTAGTCGGTCTTATTCCTTTCTGCCGAACGCCTGATGAGGGTAGAAAAGTGTTAGCTGCGCTCAAAGAGCACGGTTTGGATAGGGAAGCGGACAAGTCGTTCAAGGTTTATATCATGTGCGAGATTCCTTCCAATGTTATTTTGGCCGATGAGTTTTTGGATATCTCGGATGGCATGTCTATCGGTTCTAACGACCTGACACAGCTTACTGTCGGGCTTGATAGGGATTCGGGAATTGTGAGCGGAATTACGAACGAGAAAGATGAATCTGTAAAAAAGTTGATTGCGCAGGTGGTGAAGCGATGCAACGAGCGCGGAAAGTACATCGGCATCTGCGGGCAGGCTCCGTCGGATTTTCCTGACTTCGCGCAATTTTTGGTAGAAGAGGGGATACAAAGTATGTCGCTTAATCCGGACACTGTGATAAAGACCTTGCTTGCAGTAGCGGAAAAAGAAAAACAGCTTGGGATCATGTAGCAGAAATCATGTATCATGTAACATCGCGACACTTGATACATGTCGTGTGGTTCGTGTATTGTGATACTTACGGGCACGTGGCGGAACTTGGTATACGCGTACGCCTCAGAAGCGTATCTCGCAAGAGTTGGGAGTTCGACTCTCCCCGTGCCCATAAAATATAGCCGCGCGAGCGGCTATATTTTATGTGGCACGAGAGCGAGCAAACTGCTTTGCTCGCGTGGGAGATTTGAAAGGGTTTTCTATGTTGAGCGTAGCGAAACAAGAAAACCACCTGGCTATGTAGTAGCCAAATCTCCCCGTGCCCACTTTCTAAAATAGCTAATAAATGAGCCGTTCTTTTGTCGTTGACATGACGGTATATTTTGTGTTACACTGCCAGTCAGAAGGTCATTGAGAATGTGCTGTGTGGCGCATGCTGTGTCCTTAGGGATAAACCCCGCAGAGATATTCTCTGTGATGTAGAAGGGCGACTATGAAAACAAAAATGACGGTTGAGCAGTTGATGGGTTCGGATGGCGGCATCTACTTTGGTAAAACACTGGTGAAGCCGGGAGAATATCCGGTTCACACACTTCAGACACATCATGAGCCCGATTTCGAAGAACTTGTGGCTCTGGGCGTTGCCAAGATGTCTTATGCTGAGGAAGTATTCCCTGGCAGCGGCGAGGCAAAGCTTGAACTTGTGGATGCTGGTTGTCAGCACGAGGATGCCCTTGATCTATTGAAGAGGGGGATTATCCAGTTTGGTGTTGGCAACGGCCCATTCAATGAGCATGAGACAAACGAACGTTTCTCGATCGATGGAGAATGCAGTGTTACATTGTTCGCGAAGCTTACGCGAGTTTATGGCGAAGAGGCACTCGCTCCAATCCTCAAGTACGCCCTCCGTGTGGACTCGTCCCCGACAGGGCCTATGGAAATCTCATCTGTGCTGAAGGCAATGTACCGATATTCTGACCAAGATACGGTTATTGCCTGGGGTATCAAGGCCGTTGAAGTCATGATTCTCCGGCAGACCGACTTCTTCGGCGAGGCGAAGATGACCCTCGAGAAGGGATTGCAATCTGGAGATGCCGGTAAAATGGAAACCGGGATTGTTGGCGGAAATAAACTCACGATTGTGTGGGCAAAATCCGATGTCAACGGACTGGCGGCTTATGCGCGGTCCAAAATCGGGCACAATGCCGCGCTGGTTATCCAGGAGACGGAACCGGGCAAGTTCTACATATCGCCGAATCGAAGGACTCCTTTGGATCTCTCCGAGGTGGTGCGTCTACTGCGAGTCAGTGAATTGCACAAGGCAGGAAAGCTTCAGTTTCCAGAAGGCCTGTTTGACCGTTTGTCGGATGAGGTGTGTGCGGAGAGTCCGGAGTGGTATTACGATCGTGAAAAGACCAAGTCAATCTTTGGCGGAGGGTCGCGGAAGCAATTCGATGTTCCCAGGTCAGCATTGACGCTTGAAGAAGTTGTTTCTACTGTGAGGCGCGGGCTGATTCGCCACTCGGCACATGTTGTCGAACGAGGCATTTCTTCGATGAGTGGGGATGTCGTCAATCGACGGCGCAGTGACAGGCCGAACATTAGGCGAAGTATCGG
>CAYJSB010000037.1:0-7725 GCA_964372805.1 uncultured Candidatus Saccharibacteria bacterium
TTAATCCGCCTCTACCACCCGAAGTTCCGCGTGAATCCGCCTCTATTGCTAATGGCAGCTTCACCGAACTTTTCTCCGGCACCGGCTGGGTGAATCAGAATAAAACAACCGTTTACCAGGACCAAACGCTTTCAAGCATTTCTTCTGATACTTTCTTTTCCTCAACACTGTCCTCTATGGTGTCGTGGAGTATACCTGCAACAACGGTATTTTCGTCTGCCCCTGCGCGAGACAGGATAAGCCCTACGGTGATGGGGTGAGTAATGTACGGAATGTCTTTACCTTTTCGCTTTTGTTTCTGATAGACCTCGTGCGTCTTGGTGGAAAACCTAATCGCGCGGCTGATTTTGTAGTTGTATAACATATTTTTGTTTCTAATCCTCTAACGCTCTTAGGGATTTCGTTGCGGACTAGGCAAACAAAAAACGGCTAAGAGATTTTATCCAGCATTGTTAGCTGAATGAAATCTCCCAACCGTCTTTGACCCAAAGAAGTTAGTCGCTTATATCTTGTGGTTCCTCGCAGATTTCCCAAGTTGCCTACCCTTACGGGAGAGATAAACGGTCCGAATTATTTGCACGGACTACACTTTTAATAACTCAACGAACTACATATACAGTATAGCAGATTTTCCGAAATATCACAACTATATTGCTGGCCCGCAAAGCAAAATAAAACCGCTCACGAAGAGCGGTTTTATTTTGTCGATGGAGATGGGGAGAATCGGGGTCAACTCACATCAATATTTTGTTCGCGCTACGCACTCCAAAATATTGTGTGGTTCCTCCCCGGGCTCGCCTCCGCCAGAGGCGGATGGCTCCGCCTTTCGATTCTCCCGCGCGAGCGAAGCAGTTCGCTCGCTCATCTACAAAATCAAAACCGCCTTTCGGCGGTTAGATTTTGGAGATGGGCGGAATCGGTCACAACTCTTCTGCTCCGCTAAAGCTCCGCCACGAAGGTTGCGACCCCGCCTCGCTGTCGCAGGTGCGACATGCTCCGCCTTTCGATTCTCCCGCGCGAGCGAAGCAGTTCGCTCGCTCATCTACAAAATCAAAACCGCCTTTCGGCGGTTAGATTTTGGAGATGCCGAGAATCGAACTCGGGTGCAAAGGGTGAGATGAAGTGAGTCTACGCGATGTAGTTTGTCTTTTGTTTTTCGACGTTAGTGCTATAAGACGAACAGAACACACCACCGTCTAGTTTCTTAAGTTCGATTGCGAGCCGAAACAAGGACGCAACCTATCCCGAAAATATCATGCCCAACCGAATCCTTCAGGAAAAAATCCGGCAGACAGTTCACGTTTTTAGGCGTAAACGAAGGCAAGGTCCTTGGCTCCGAAATACGGAGACACAATCGCGCTTACCCTTGCAACTGCGTTTTTGGCAGTTATAGGTTCCAACCTTTTAAGGAGTTGTTGGAGCTCCATCGCGCACAAAACAAAACATTCCTTTGTCTATGCCGATCATCCCCCTATGAACGTGTAACGCGAACCGTGTAGCGTGTAGCGCACAAATAAAGATTCTTGCGTTACAAGTTACACGTTACAAGCTACAAGTTTTCTTTCAACGTTCTGCGCATTTCGCGTTCGTCATCGCGGCGGCGGATAGATTGACGCTTATCAAATTTCTTTTTTCCGCGCGCTATTGCAACGCGAACCTTGATTTTGCCGCCCTTATTATACAGCGTCAATGGTACTATTGTCAATCCTCGCTCGGACGCAGAAAGCTTATCGATTTCTTTTTTTGTTAAAAGAAGCCGGCGGTTCCGCGCCGGCTCATATCCCGCAGGCGTATTATTCGGCTGATATGGAGCGATACTCGCGCCGACAAGGTAAGTCTCGCCTCCGCGTACGGTAATGTGAGAACCTTCAAGACTCGCTTTTCCGGTTTTTACCGCGCGCACTTCATGTCCGAGCAATTCAATACCAGCCTCCATTTCTTCAAGGAGTTCATAGTTAAACCGCGCTTTTCTATTTTCGGCGAAATTATTCGTAGTCACGCGATAAATCATAACAAATTATCCACTTCTTGACGAGCTGGGCGTTACAGGGTACTATTCCCAAAGACCTTGTTCCATCAACTAACCACAACTGACCTTATGGTAAAAGTCATCCTCTACGCCGTATTGTCCCTCGCATTCATATTCGTCGGTCTCTTAGCGTTCGCGTCTTTTTTGGCGCTTGTTACTCTGACAGGAACGAGTACCAAATGGAGCGTCAAGTAACGCGAAACCGTAAACCCGAAATCCCTGACACGTATGATATATATTCTGCTTGCCGTTGCGGCAATTCTCTGGACTTCATACCGTCTCCACAAAAGATGGTTTAGGCGTCCGCGATGTTGTAAACTTTCCTTTTTATTCTACACGAGGAAACCATGCAATTACTCCATCGGTGACCGACCATTCCGTGACAACATTTACCAGTCCTGTCTAATCAAGACGTGCTGGAACCCGCGGTGCCAGAAGTGCGGCGTGGATGTTGTGGAGTCCGCCCACGAACGCCACTTTAATCGTTTTGAATATCTATGGCGGAAGTTTGCCAAGAGACAGTTATTCCTGTGACCACCCGTGTTTTTAATCTGTTCTTGCGGACGGCTTGCCCTTTGTCGCTTTAGCGAACGAGGGCTTTTTTTATTTCTTTTTAAAGCTAATTGTGTATAATAGCGTTCTTACATGAAGCGAATTATGGACAAAAATAAGCCCCCAAAACCTAGGTTTTTGATGAATGTGACGACCGCGCTTCTCATCTTTTTCGCGCTGACGCTCGCGTATTCTTTAATCACGGAAAACAAAACGAGCAGTTCGGAGACATCGCTGTCGCAGGTGGCGCAGGACATTAATGCTGGGAATGTTGCGAGTATTACTATAGAGGGGGACAAACTCCAAATTTCCTATATGAATGAGCAAGCTACGAGTACGGCGCAAAAAGAAAACGGAGCATCGTTGACTGAATCGCTTGTGAATTTGGGCGTTAAAGAAGACAAGCTGTCCGCGGTGAAGATTGAGGTAAAAGCTCCGTCAGGATTTTCATACTGGTTCTTTAATCTCGCGCCATTTCTCTTGCCGTTGCTTTTCATAGGAATTTTTATCTGGTTTCTCACGCGGCAGGTACGCGGTGCCGGTATGCAGGCGTTTTCGTTCGGTCAGTCAAAAGCGCGCGTGATAAATCCCGATGACAGAAAACAGCGCGTGACATTCAAGGATATCGCGGGTGTGAAGGAAGCGAAAGAAGAACTTACGGAGGTCGTGGACTTTTTGAAGAATCCGCGCAAATTTTTTGAAATCGGGGCGCGCATCCCAAAAGGCATTCTTTTGATGGGTGCGCCGGGAACCGGAAAAACGATACTTGCGCGTGCGGTTGCTGGCGAAGCAGGCGTCGCGTTCTTTTCGATTTCCGGATCAGAATTTGTAGAAATGTTCGTCGGGGTCGGCGCGAGTGTAGTTGGTGGTACTCCAGTATTGATTAGAGATAAAGACGGGACAAGGCTTTTACAAATTGAAAAGTTTGTAGATAAATTTTATGAAGGCAGTGAACACGAGGGAGTGCGGCCTGTTAAAGATGTTCAGACATTGGGGGTAGACTGGGCGCGAGGAACAAAATTTTTTAAGTCAAGTAATTGGAAGAAAGTTCAGTCAGTTTACCGCCATAAGGTGAATGAAATTTATGAAATAGAGTATGTGGGAGGTAGCATACAGACGACCGGAGATCATAGTGTGTTTGTTAGAAATAGAAACCATGTTGTCTATAAAAAAGCTTCTGAACTGAAGGAAGGGGATGTGTTGGTCGCGCTTCCTTATACAGCTAGAGGGGAATTTCTTCCAGGATTCGGAACCAAACAGCACATTAAATCACATACATTTCCATCAAAATTATTGAATGATGAAATTGTTATCTGGTCATCGCAAATCCAAAGAGATAAAGGCCTTAGTGAGATAGTGCCTCGCTCTATTGCTACAGTTATACACGGGAATCAAGCGGTTAGTGTACATACTCCAATAAATTTAGTCTACAAAATAAAAATTACACCGTCTCTCTTAAAACTGATGGGCTACTACACAGCCGAAGGTTTATACCATGTTCGTAGTCGGTCATTGCGATTTTGTTTTGCTACCACGGAAGAAGATTTACATCAAGATTGCACAGCTTTGATGAAGGAAGTGTTTGGTTTGGTAAAAGTTGGTCGTTTTAATAACAACACCTTCAATAAAAGCGCTACTGTGTTGTATTACAACTCCGTACCGGTTGCTGATTTTTTTGCTCGATATTGCAGTACCGGGGCTCACAACAAACATGTCCCTGATTTCTTATGGGACCTTCCAAAAGAATATTTTACCGCGTACTTTGAAGGATTGGTAAAAGGTGATGGCTATATAAATAAAAAAGGATTGATTGAGTTCAGTTCTGCGTCAAAACAGTTAGTTGATGAATTACGCTGGCTTCTAGCGATGCATGGGATTTCATCTAGTGTCACAAAATATGTCCAAGAAGGCGGGAGGATTATTCGAAACGGCAAAAAACCACTGCCAGATAGCACCATGTGGAGACTTACTGTTGGGCGATTAACAAATCCGTTTGCTGATTTGCTTACTCCAAGAAAATTCAGAACATTTTCTCGAAAGCCTATTATAAAGAAAATCACAAAAAGACCTTACGATGGATATGTCTATGACTTATGCGGGTGCGAGAACGAAGCTTTCTTTGGAGGTGAAAAGCCTCTCTTACTCCACAACAGCCGCGTGCGTGATCTCTTCACGCTTGCAAAGCAAATAGCGCCAGCTATTATTTTCATAGACGAAATTGACGCAGTAGGGCGCGTGCGCGGTGCAGGAGTCGGAGGAGGAAATGACGAGCGCGAGCAGACACTTAATCAGATACTTGTCGAGCTTGACGGATTTGAGCCGACAGAAAAAGTGATTGTGATGGCGGCGACGAATCGCCCCGACGTTTTGGATCCGGCGCTGTCGCGCCCGGGACGTTTTGACAGACGAGTGGTGCTTGATTTGCCCGACAGAAACGACCGCGAAGAAATTTTGAAAATTCACTCGCGCAAAAAGCCGTTTGCAGAAGACGTAAATTTGCGTGTTGTCGCCGAACGCACGCCTGGATTTTCCGGGGCGGATCTCTATTCTCTGATGAATGAGGGCGCGATTTTCGCGGCGCGCGAAAATCGCACGAAAATTTCGCAGTACGACCTTATACGCGCGATTGAGAAAGTAATGCTCGGTCCCGAAAGAAAGAGCCATCTCTTGTCCAAAAAAGAAAAAGAAATCACGGCGTATCACGAGGCGGGACACGCGCTTGTGGCATCTGTGCTTCCAGATTCCGATCCGGTGCATAAGATTTCCATTATCGCGCGCGGACGCGCCGGCGGATACACGCTGAAGCTTCCGTTTGAAGATCGCCGATTGCAGTCGCGCCGCGAATTTCTTGATGATATTGCGATGTCACTAGGCGGATACGCGGCCGAAGAAATGGTTTTTGGCGATATCACGACCGGACCTTCAAACGACTTGCAAGTTTCAACGGCTCTCGCGCGCGATATGGTGACAAAATACGGCATGTCTGAAAAATTAGGCCCAGTCGCGCTTGAGACACCCGCAGGGATGCCGATTTACGGAAGGTCTCCGTGGAGTGAGAAAGAATATTCCGAAAAAGTCGCGGCGGAAATAGATGCGGAGGTTTCTCGCATAATTGCCGGCGGAATGAAAAAGGCGAAAGACGTTCTTATGAAATATAGAAAATCGCTTGATGCTATAGCCAAAAAGCTGATTGAAGTTGAAACTATCGAGCGCGAGGAATTCGAGAAACTTCTTATTGCCAACGGCATTATGCCGAAGAAAAACGAAAATATTGGAAAAGTGGTATAAACACAAAGACGAAAAGGCGGAGTTTTGCAAAAAACACGGAATAAAATTCGTCGTTTTTCCAAAGCGCGATTTTGTGACGCAAATTTCAACGACAACAATTCGCGATGGACTGAAAAAATCGTAAAGCAAGCCGCTTCTATTTGTACTTGCGCGCTTTCTGCCTTATAGTAAGGTGGACTACGGAGTTCATCTTATGAAAATAGAATATGCAGTAGTTTCAGAATGCGGTAAGCGCGAGGAAATGGAGGACGCGTATTGTTTCAAGTCCTCATTTCTTGGAGACCAAAACAAGTTTTTCGCATGTGTTATTGACGGTCACGGCGGTTCTTATGTTGCGGAATATGTAGCCGCGCACTGGTCGGATTGTTTTGTAGATTCGGTGAGTAGCGGTTGGAATATTCCCGGGGCGTTCAAGGAGAGCTACGTCGCTGTCGACAAAGAGGTTGCAAATTACCATGACCAGGGCGCTTGCGCGCTTTCCGTGTTTTTTGACGGCTTACGCGTTCACTATGCGTACGCGGGGGATTGCAGTTTGTTTGTCGGGTGGAAATCCAAAACTGGCGTCGTAACGCGCGCTCATCGAGTGGGGAATAAAGACGAAGAGGCCAGAGTCCTCCAATCGGGTGGTTTTATATATGGCAATCACTTCTATATACCGAGTGGCCACGGATTACAGCCGTTACGAACGATAGGCGACCGCGCATTCAAGCAGTACGGAATTATTCCAAGGCCGGATTGCGGCTCGCTTGCAATTCAAAAGGCAACGATACTGGTGCTTGGGACGGACGGTCTCTTTGATCTTGTTTCAACGGGTGAGATTAAGAAAATCACGAAGCTGTCTGCCGATGTTTCGTCTATCGCGACCGGTCTGAAGACTAGAGTGGTGGAAAATGGGGCAAAAGACAATTTCACGTTTATTGTCATATCGCTTGAGCCGTAGTTTATTTGTCCGAGCCGCTTGAGAAAACAGGCGGCTTTTTCTTGATCACACGCAGACCTGGCGCGCCTGCCTGCCGTCAGGCAGGGACAGATGCGGACAAAACATTTGTGCGATATATCGTACAAACCATTTCCAACGTCCTTGTTACCAGCTTTACAAATCTTTTTGTGTGAGTAATCTTGTGCATAGAGAAAGGATAATTATGAGCGATACTGTTAAGTTCTTTGTATTGCCCGGTTGCAGAGCGCCAGAGCGCGCCAAGCCCGGAGATGCCGGATGGGATTTATTCCTCCGCGCGATTGTTGGCGTTGAAATGAGTGAGAGCGTCTCGTTTATGCACCGGACGGTCTTTGATTTCAAGACGCCTCCTGCGAAGAAGGATTATGGCCTTGCGTGCCCGCTCCACATTCGCACGCTTACTGTGCCGAAGAACCCGGAGTACCCGCTTTCCTACGAGTTACCGAGGGACACCGCGGTGCTTGTCGGTTTTGGGGTGGTAGCCGAGATTCCATATGGGTATGCCGGCTACATCGAGCCAAGAGGAAGTTCTATACATGATCCTGCTAATCCGTGGGCCCGGCTTGAAATTGCGAACGATACGGTGCCGATTGATTCCGGTTTTCGCGGCGAGTTTTGCGCCATTCTTGTGAATCACGGTCACACTCCGTTTACCCTTTATTGGGGCAGGCGCTTTGCGCAACTTGTCGTGAAGAAAATCGCGACGGAATCTGAAGTGGTTGATGTGCATCATATGCTTTCAAAGACCGTCCGCGCGAACAATTCACACGGTTCTACTGGGAAATAGAGGGTGCGCCGCTTTGTCGTAAGACAAGGCGGTTTTTTCTTATTAAGAAATACAAAAACACATCCTATTATAACAGGCCTATAGGCCTGTTATAATAGGATGTGTTTTTGT
>CAYJSB010000038.1:0-7604 GCA_964372805.1 uncultured Candidatus Saccharibacteria bacterium
GCCCGACACCGTTGTTTTTGACATCAAAACAGAGTTCTCCACATACTGCAACCCGGACGGCACGCCCATAAATCTGCAGGATGCCGATAAGTGCTACGAACCGGAAAATTACGACGGAATCTACCGTGGGCCAATTACTATGCGCAATGCCCTCGCCCAGTCGATAAACATACCATCCATTAAGTTCCTGTATTTGGCCGGCCTGCGAGACTCGCTCCAAACAGCTAAAGATATGGGAATCACAACCCTCACGGAGCCAGACAGATACGGCCTTACGCTTGTTTTGGGAGGCGGAGAAGTGACGCCGCTTGATATGACGAGCGCATACTCTGTTTTTGCGAATGGCGGTGTTCGGAACCCATATTACGCCGTGAAGGAGGTTTATGACGGAGACGGCGTACTTCTAGAAAAATATACCCCAAACCCAGAGGTGGTTTTGGATAAAAATGTTGCCTTGCAAATATCAAGCATCCTTTCAGATGAGCGGGCGCGCGCGCCCGCGTTTGGGAACAGCTCTTATTTGTATTTTTCAAACCGTGAGGTCGCGGTCAAAACAGGAACAACAAATGATTATCGCGACGCGTGGATTGTCGGTTATACGCCATCCATCGCTGTCGGAGCCTGGGCAGGCAACAACAACAACAGTCCTATGGAAAAGAAAGTCGCGGGTTTCATTATCGCGCCATTGTGGCACGAGTTTATGGCGTCTGCCATAGCAAGCTCATCGCCAGACGAACGGTTTGAAAGGCCGGGAGAAAAAAATTTGTCTGGTTTAAAACCAGTACTTCGTGGGCTTTGGCAAGGAAACGTTCCCTATACAATAGATCGAATATCTGGGAAGCTTGCGACTGCCCTAACCCCGCCCGAAACAAGAGTTGAAAAAGTTGTTACCAACGTGCACTCAATACTCTATTGGGTAGACAGAAACGACCCACTTGGGCAACCGCCGCAAAATCCAGCAAACGACCCCCAGTTTAATTCGTGGGAATACGGAGTTCAAAAATGGGTGGCCGAGAAAAATATACAGAACGAGACGGAGGCGGTCATACCGGTAGCCACAGACGATGTTCACACACAAGCTAACTCGCCGCGCATTACCATATCGGGGGTTGATCCAAACGCCTCATATAACTCAACTGCCGCAATTTATGCGAGCGCCTCATGGCAAGGACGATATTCACTACTGCGTGTGGATTACTACCTTAATGATGTTTTTGTTGGCTCAAGCTCAAAACAGCCGTTTTTAATATCGTTCACGCCCGGGTCATTTGACGGCGTGAGTGAAGTTAACACCCTAAAAGCTGTGGGGTATGATTCTGTTTTCAATCGTGGGGAAACAGCGATAGCTCTTCGTTTGGTGTTTCAGTAGACTATTCCTACTTAATATTAATGACTCTCTTCCCAAACCCCCTCTCCTGAAGGATTTTCAAGATTTTTTCTTTTTTCATTGCTATCTCGTTTTTTACCGCCGGGTGCGCGGACACAAACACAATCCTTCTTTTTAGACTGATTGATGACGCTGGCACGTTTATATTTAAGATTTTATTTACCGCATATACAACCTCGTTTTTTAAGTTCTCGCTGAACGCAAGCGCCCCGCCGGCTTTCACCAACATTGATTTGATGTCTTTCCAATTTTCCCCCATTATTTATTCATAGGCATTACAAGGTAAGTAAACGACGAATCTCCAACTCCTTTTATGACCAGTGGTTTGTGCGGCCCATTTAAACCAAGGGATATGCTGTCCTGCTGAATAGACTGGAAACAATCCATAATATATTTATGGTTAAAATGGATAGACAGCTCTTCCCCTTTCACAACGGCGTCAAGCTGAGTGAGGTTTTTCCCTACATGGTCGCTCTCTGAAGATATTTCAAATACTTTCTTCTGGGGGATAATTTCAAAATCCGCCCTGAAAAAAGAGCCGGAAAATATTGTGGATATTTTTAATGCTGAAATAAAATCTTGCTTGAGAAGAACAACCTCTGTTTTGTGGCTTTTCGGCAGAATTTGCTGGTAATCAGGAAAGATTCCCTCAATAAGTCGAGACACAACAGTCAGCCCTTCGGTTTTAAATGATGCCTGATTATTTCCGGCAGTTATTTCTATTTCTTCTTTTATATTTTCAAAAACCTTTAATATATCTGATACATTTTTGAATGGTATAAGTATTGGATGGAAGTCGTTGTGTTTTTTCGTTTGTATTCTTTTCTCAGCTAGGCGAAACGAGTCTGTGGCCACAAAAACAAGTTGTTTTTGGTCGTGATATACGTACACGCTTGATAGTTCTGGTTTCATTGACGACGTTGCTGCGCCATACCAAACAGACCGAAAGCCATTCAGTAAATCTTGGGTTGGAATGAGGTATTGTGCCCCATCACCAACGGTTGGAATAGTTGGGAAATCTTCTTTATTTAAAAGCTTTATTGTTGTTTTTGAGTGCTTCGACGAAACAACCAAAATATTATCAGAGGCGTCAAAGGAAATATTCCCGTCGTTAGGCAGTTGTGATAAAAAACCAACCAGGGTTTGGGCTGGAACGGCGGCCTTCCCTGTCGACAAAACACGGACAGGAATGCTTCCGGTAAATCCAATATCTAGGTTTGTAGAATTAACAGAAAGGCTTCCTCCGCCCGCGTTCAACAAAAAACATCCGAGTATTGGAAGGTTTTGGTTCCTCCCAACAACACGTTCCGCCTTGGTAAGAAGTTCGGTAATTTTACTTTTTACACACTCAACTTTCATTTTATATATAAGAAATAAATTATTAATTTAATACGTGTTTAAAAGTGGAAAACATATAAATACGAATTAAAGAAAGGGTGTTTTTAATATTTTATTTTTTTATACCTGTTGATTACTTTTAAAAAAACACAACAACCAAGTAAAACCCAACAACAACCACTCTTTTTTTACCACATTATCCCAAACTAATTATTATTGTTTCCACAAGTTATTACCAACATTATAACAACGAGCGAATTTGGTTGAGCTCTTGAGACAAAACAGTGTTTGATTTCAGCTCATTTCTTATTTTCTCGCACGAGTGAATAACGGTTGTGTGATCTCTGCCGCCAAGTTTTTGTCCTATTGATGGAAAAGAAATATTAAAATCCTCTCTCAAAATATACATCGTGAGTTGGCGCGGGAGGACAATTTCCTTCCTGCGCGTTTTCTCATAGATACTTTCCTCCTCAATATTATAAAAACTCGCGATTATTTTCGTAATTTCCTTAACTGAAACGTTTTTCTTCGGTTTCGCAGTATTTTTCAATAAATTCTTAATCTCATATATATCCAACTCACGCCCTTTAAGTTGTGTTTGGCAAATAATCGAATTAACCACGCCCTCAAGCTCTCGTATGTTTCCTTCAACACTTGTGGCAATAAAATCAACAACGTCGGCGCTCAGTATGCTGCTTTGCTGGGCTAGTTTTGTTTTAATAATCGCTTGGCGGGATTCGTGATCCGGAGGCGGTATATCCACAATCATTCCGGCCGCAAAGCGCGACTTAAGGCGGTCCTCAAGGTTTGGGATAAAGTTCGGGTGCTTATCTGATGAAAATATTATTTGTTTATTTTCCTCGTACAAACTGTTGAATAGATGAAATAATTCCTCTTGAGTTTTTTCTTTGTTGGAGAGGAACTGGATGTCATCCATTATAAAAACGTCATACTTTCTGTACTTGTCTTTGAAGTGGTTTATTTTTTGCGTTTGAATAGAGTTAACAAGATCGGAAGTAAAACGCTCGGAGCTAACGTAAAAAACTTTTTTGTCCTGGCTTGTGTTTTTTATATGGTTTCCTATCGCCTGTATAAGGTGCGTTTTGCCGTGTCCTGTTCCGCCATACACAAAGAGCGGATTGTAGACCGTTCCCGGTTTTCGAATTACGGCTTGTGCCGCAGCGTGCGCGAGCTCATTAAATGTTCCTATTATAAAAGAATCGAAAGTATATCTTGGGTTTAGATTGTCATCTCTGTTGATATAATACTCTTGCAACGGCAACTCCTTATTCAAAAGGTTTAGGCTGGTGCTAATTTGGATCTGCGAAGCGGAAGGGCCCCTTGTTTTTGTGTCGCTTGCTATAATATACTCAACCGCCCTGATGTAGTCGCCAAAACCCCTTAAAGCTTTCAGAATAAGTTTGTGGTACTTATTGATTAGCCAGTCTTTAACAAAAGTATTAGGGACCCCGACATAAACAATCCCATCATCCAACCTAACTACATGGGTGTCTTTAAACCACGTGCTGAAATTAGCCCTTGAAACACCGAGTTCTATTTCGGCCAACACGCCGTCCCAAAGCTTCTTGTTGTCTGTAACGGTTTGCATTAATTTACTATATGATTTAGTTTGGTGAAACCATCATTATATACCCAGCCGGGCTTTGATAAAGTTGCAAAAAAACGATAACTATGTTCGTAAGTTGTGTATAGTTTGTGGATAGCGCGTCGCATGATTTTTTTTACCTTTTGGCAAATTATAGTTGCGACATAAATGATTTTGTTATATTATTCTTTTTATGTCATTCACATATAAGCCAAAGAAAAGGAAGCGGGCAAAAACACACGGCTTTTTAAGCAGAAGCAAGAGTGCTTACGGAAGGCGCGTGTTGAGAAACCGCAGGCGGACTGGACGCAAGCGCCTCACAACATAGACTTTCTATGCTCAAAAAGAGCCGTCGGTTGAACAGGGCCCAATTTGATAAGGTTCGCACGTCGCGAACGACAGTCGCCAATAATTTAGGCTCGCTTCGTTTTGTGGTGGCCGACCCGCCCGGTAAATTTTCTGTTGTTGTAAGCAAATCCTTGGCGAAGAACGCTGTTAGCCGCAACACCGCTCGACGGCGCGCATACAGCTGCTTTGGTCGTATTATCGCCCCACTAAACGCCATCTTATATGTCCGCAAAACCATCAATTCAAGCGAGGAAATTGAGCGAGAGCTCATAGATTTGGTTGAATTAGCCAACAAAACCGCAAAAAAACACACTTGATGGATGCCGGCATTTGGTCTAGACTACAAGCATATGACCAACGGTTTTTTTACGACATTTTTCTCCCAACCCCTGTATAACGGGTTGATTTTTTTAATGGCGCTGGTGCCGGGCGCCGACGCAGGTATCGCGGTCGTTATATTCACAATCTTGGTGCGGCTTGCCCTCTATCCCCTTTCGAAAAAATCTATTGAGACGCAGTTTAAAATAAAAAATATCGATGGAGACGTACAAAAGATTCGGGAGTCGGTGAAGGACAAAACAAAACAGGCGGCGCAGATTATGGATCTTTACAAAAGGAAGGGCCTTAACCCGCTTTCCGGGTTTGCGCTCATAATCGTTCAGATTCCGATAATATTCGCGTTATACTATATTTTTTTGAAGGGCGGGCTCCCCGTTGTGAATACCGACATGTTGTACTCATTTATAACCGCGCCGGGCGACATTAACATGCGCTTCCTCGGCGTGTTTGATCTCACGGCGAAAAGCTATGTATTGGCGGCGATTTGCGCCGCATCCCAATTCTTCCAAGCAAAACTCTCGCTCCCGCCGGCCAAATCGCAAAAAGACAGCACGTCGTTTAAAGATAATCTCGCGAGAAGCATGAACATACAAATGCGCTACTTTTTTCCAGTCATGGTGTTTTTCATCGCGTATAACCTCTCAAGCATCATTGCTCTTTACTGGATAACCAACAACTTATTTGCTATAGCGCAGGAATGGAGTGTGCGCCGCAAGCTCACTGTTAAAAACAATGAAGTTGGTGTAATATCCGCCACATGACCAAAGATGAGATACGACAAATCATAGAAGGCGTTGTGCAAAAAATGGGCGTTGCCATCGAAGGAGTTACGTTGCTTGAGATAGAAGACAAAACCGCCTTTGTTATTAAAACACAGGAATCAAATCTTTTAATTGGATCGCGGGGCGCGCACATAGCCGCTCTTAATCATTTGGTAAAACGTATCGCAGGCAAGCGCATTGCTCCGCAGGGAGAACCGCTTGATTTTTACGTTGACGTAAATGATTACCACGACAAGCTTATGAACGAGATAAAAAATAAAGCGCAAATTCTGGCAGGACGCGCGCGCTCTTTTAAAACAAACATAGAAATGGAGCCGATGCCGCCGTACGAGCGAATGATAGTACACACGATTTTTCAAGACAGCCCCGACATAAAAACAGAATCGATGGGTGACGGGCCGCGGCGCAGAGTAGTGCTTCGGTATGTCGGGGACGATACTGCAATCGTGTAACGCGAACCATTTAACGTGTAACAAAGAACGGAAAATAATCGGCTGCCGCAGTGGCGGCAGCCGACCCTCGTTATAAGTTACGCGCTACACGCGGCGCGTCATTGAGCTCTGTCGCTAAGCGAAAGTAGCCATAGACTCAAATCTTTTTTGTTTGTGAACAGAAGATAATTTTCTTTCTCGCTTAACACAAGACTGGCGATATCCATCGTTACTTTTGCGACGCTTTGGGGGGTAAGTATTATTTCCGTTTGTCCGGTCTTTGTATTTATTTTCCACAAATTGTCCGTGAAAGAAACCGCGCCTTGATACCAAGCGTCAGGATAGTCAGCGCCCGGTATATTGTCCGGCACAGCACAGTACACCACCATCACGTCGGCTTTGCTCCACGCGCACTTTTCTGGTAGCGTATTGATTCCGATTTCGGTGATTCTTGGAGCGTCCACGTCAAGCAGTTTCAAAGTTAGCCGCGATCCGCTCGAGTCAGAGAACAAGACAAATTTCCCATCAGTGCTCTGCAGCGCCGTCAACCCATTTACGCCGCCGAGAATCTTTCTTATTGAATTGTTGTTTGTGTCAAGGGCGTACAGGATGCCTGGGACGGAAGCAGACGGTTTTGTTGAAAGTAAAATATTGCGCGCGCGAGTCCATGTTGCGAGCCACTCGCTTGCCGACGAAGAAAAGATTTGCGCTCTTTGTGAGTTGTTCGGGTTCGCCTTAATGCCCACCGCGCCGTCTTCTCTCTTGATTGTGTAGAAGATTTTATCTTGTGCCGGAGACACCACAAGCGAATCAATATCGTTTGGCAGGAATGTGCCGTCAAAAAGCGTTAACTCTGTCGATGTAGCCCCAATCTTAAGCGCGGCGTAGAACGTTTGGATATTGTCACTGCCGTCTTTGAGGTATCGCAAAATGACACCCTGTCCGTTTTGCACCCAGTACGCCTCGTAGATTTTTGGAATGGTGGTGTTTGAAATGCGATAAGGCGGCTTGTCTTCTGAAGAGATTGCTTCAAAAATGTTCCCGTCCGAGCGCTCAACATATCGGATAAACGTTTCCGTGTTTTTATCAAACAGTGTAGCGCCAGCCACAGGAAGCGAAGAAATCAGACGAAGTCTTAGTTTCTCCTGCGTCGCAAAAGTTTGCGGTTGATTTATGTAGGTTGCGCCAGTGCCCGTTCCTCCGGTTCCGCCTGCGCCAGTTCCCCCGCCGCCAGTACCAAACGGCAAATCGGGCCCGACAGGAAATACGGGGCTTGGAGGAGTAACCGGCGCCTTAGACATAAAGAAGAAATAAAACACAGCAAGCGCGATAAGCACGAGCGCGACAATGATGGTGACGACAATAATTGCTTT
>CAYJSB010000039.1:0-7277 GCA_964372805.1 uncultured Candidatus Saccharibacteria bacterium
TCGCGGAAAGAATAAGCCAGCGAACACGCTCTCCTTCTCACTTTCCAAGAATACTGGGCAGATATTCGTTTGTCCGACAAAAGCGCGGAAAGAGGCTCGCCGATACAAAAAAACGCCGGATGAATTCATCGGTTTCCTATTTATCCACTCATTGCTCCATTTGGAGGGATATCGACACGGTAGTACAATGGATAGCGAGGAAACACGCCTCTCGACAAAGTTTTTAGGAAAGTAGGCGCTCATCCGATTTTTATTTGTATATGGCACGGAAAATCTCCGTCGGCATTGACATAGGGACCTATCAGGTCAAGATCATGGTTGCTCAAGACGAGCAGCGCGGTGATCATGTTGTTCCAAAAATAATTGGAACGGGTTTTGCCGAATCAAAAGGACTTAGACACGGCTATATCATAAACCAGACCGACGTTACTCGCGCGCTAAAAATCGCGCTCGCGCAAGCAGAAAAAGCATCCGAACAGCGCATACGAGGCGCCCACATTTCCGTCGGTGGCATCGGCCTCTCTTCAAATTCGTCTGTAGGTTCTGTCGCAGTCTCGCGCGCCGACTCGGAAATAACCGATTTGGATGTGGAGAAAGCGGTTGAAGCGAGCCGTTCTGCCATACCGCAATCGATTTTAATAAACCGGCGCGTCATACATACGATTCCGATTCAATACCGAGTGGACGGGAAAATAGTTCTTGGATCTAAACCAACTGGGATGAAAGGAGCGAGGCTTGAAGCGAAGACGCTTTTTGTAACGGTGCTCGAGAACCATCTATTTGATCTTGAGCAAGCGGTTGAAGAGTCTGGAGTTTACGTCAAGCAAGTAGTCGCTGCGCCGCTTGCGGCGAGCCTTGTCACGCTTTCCAAGACGCAGCGCGTCGCGGGATGCGTACTTGCAAACATCGGAGCGGAAACTGTCTCGATTGTAGTTTTTGAAAATAATCTTCCTATTTCTCTTGAAACATTTCAAATCGGCTCGAACGATATTACAAACGACATCGCGCTCGGTTTAAGAATCCCGCTTGAAGAAGCGGAGCGCGTAAAACTTGGCGCTATCACCGGCACAAGTTTTCCAAAGAAAAAACTTGACGACATCATAGAGGCGCGGCTGTCCGACATTCTCGACCTTGTTGAAGCGCATCTCAAAAAATTGGGGCGCAACGGACTGTTACCAGCGGGCATCATTCTGACAGGTGGAGGCTCTGGGCTTGCAATCATAGAGGAACTTGCAAAATCCGCGCTTAGTTTACCTTCGCGCGTCGCTTCAATGAATTGGGGAGGCGGAATGCGCGAGCCGATTAAAGACGCCTCATGGTCTGTCGCATACGGCCTTTGCCGAATCGGGCTTTCTGATGAGGACGAGGAAACCACGCTCGGTATCGGCATCGCGCGCAGGGCGCGCGGCACAATCTCAAGCTTTTTTAGGCAACTGCTTCCGTAATAACCGCTCGGACTGCCCTTTTTCAAAACGCGCATATCCGCCTGCTGGAGAATTGCTATGCTCGCGCCGACAATCCTCGCTTCAAGTTGCGAAACCCAACAGATATCAAGGACTGACCTTGATATTTTAGTGGTTTGCGCGGTAACAAAAAGCTCCTACCGAACTGCGGTTCGGTAGGAGCGAGAATCAGTGGTCAAAGCCTCTATTGGCCTTTGCCTCACATACGCGTGAGACGGCCTTAAGCAATCGCTCCATGGTCAAAACCCTTCTGCGGTATGTGAGCAAAAGCCCGCGGGAAGGTGTGTAAGCGAGGCCGCATTCACGCGCAACCTCTGCGGGGCTTACCCTTTCTTCTTGAAGGTGCAGTGCCAATAGATGCGAGAGCATTTCCGAAAGATTCCCATTAAGGTTGTCGGGCTTTTTGCTTGGGAATGAGCGCCTCTCAAATTCTTGTCTGACGCGATATTGGGTAATGCCAGTTGCACGCGCGATACTAAGCACAGACCACGTGTCATGAACCCACCCTTCGTTGAAAGTGCTTTTTAGCCACCTCATGAAATCCGTCGGTATATAGTCGTGTGTACTCATAGTATTCTTTGTCAAAGTTCCTTCCATAGACTACCGACATACCAATAAATGTCAACCACTTTCGGTTTTTGATGTACCGAGGTTGAACCTCGGTACACAAAAATACCGTTCGCACCCATCGTTTCAGAGCGGAGTGCTTCAGCGCCTTGAATCTGATAGTCGCCTCGCTTAAAAGTAACGAAACCCAACCAATAGTCGCATACACTAATCTCACACGATCGTGTATCTTCAGTGTATGTGATAAATTCCAGACCCAACAGTTTTGCTACTTTGAATTACGAAACTAAGCGCAATATCAAGGTCGGTCCTTGATACAGCGTGGTTTTGCCTCATTAACTATAGAGCGAGACTTCTGCTTTCTGAAACATTGCGCAAGCGCGACGGGGCGAGCATAGCAAAAATCCAGCAGGATTTTATGCGTGTTTTAGAAAGTAGAAGTCGAGCGGGTTTTTCGGTCTTTCAAAATGAGATTCCGAGCAAAAACTACGACATACTACCCCAATAATTCAACCCTTTTCTTTTTAAGCGTTTTCAGTATGATACGAGCAAGTTCGTAAAAACAATGCGTTATTAAGAATAAACGCGCCCGCTGTCTTGCGCTTGCAAGAAGAGACGCAAAACATCATGCCACAAATTAACCCTGACATTGAAGCGTTTGCGAGAATAAAAGTCCTTGGAGTTGGAGGGTCTGGAAAGAATGCCGTTAACCACATGGTAAGCTCTAAAGTCCGCGGAGTTGATTTTATCGCCATCAACACAGACTCGCAGGAATTACAAGCATCGCTCGCGAAAAAGAAAATCCACATCGGAAAAAATTTGACGCACGGGCTCGGTACCGGCATGAATCCCGAACTCGGAAAGCGAGCAGTAGAAGAAAACAAAGAAGAAATACAAGAAGCCATCAAGGGCGCAGACATGGTGTTCATTGCTGGAGGGATGGGCGGAGGAACATGCACAGGCGCCGCGCCAGTTGTCGCGAAAATTTCAAAGGAGCTGAACGCGCTCACCATAGCGATAGTTACCAAGCCGTTCTCGTTTGAAGGCCAACAGCGCATGCGCTATGCCGAGCAGGGGCTTGAAGAACTTCGCAAGGCAGTGGACGCTACAATCGTTATTCCAAACGATCGCTTGCTTGCAAATGTAAGCAAAGAAACAACGGCACGCGCTGCATTTGCTATGTGCGATGATGTTTTAAAGCAGGCCGTTGAAGGCATCTCGGACCTCATCACAATCCCCGGAATCATCAATACCGACTTTGCCGACATTAAATCGATACTTGAGAATGCCGGTTCGGCTCTTATGGGCATCGGTACGGCTTCTGGCGAGAAGCGATCCGAAGACGCCGCAAAAATGGCTATCAATTCTCCACTTCTCGATATTTCAATTCGTGGGGCGCGCGGAGTGCTCTTCTCCATTGCGGGAGGCGAGGACCTGACGATGTTTGAGATTCAGGATGCAGCGAAAATTATAACGGAGTCGATTGATCCGGACTCAAAAGTTATATTCGGAACGGTGCACGATGACCGTTTGAAGAAGAACGAAATCAAAATTACTGTTATCGCGTCAGGTTTTCCGGAGGGCGCGACGCAACACCACCGTCTATTTGCTGAAAATTTACAACCCGAACGCAAAGGTGGGACCATCTTTAACACACTGATTGGTTCCGGAAAAGAAAAAGAGGAAAAGGCGGAATCAAAGGAGGAAAAGAAGGAATCCAAGAAGGGGGAAAAAAAGGAAGAAAGAACGACCCCAGTTGACGAAGACGATTGGGGCGCAGTGCCTGCGTTCTTGAGACGTAAAAAGTAAATTTGAGCGTTTAGCTGCTAATTTATAACCTAGAAAACAGAGCGCCGCCGTTGCTACAAACGGCAGCGCTCTGTTATTATGGATGTACAGCATTGCGTAATTCTTGATTTATCTTACATGACATACGATCTCATAATCATAGGTGGCGGTCCTGCCGGCGTTGCCGCGGGTGTCTATGCGGCGCGAAAAAAACTAAAAACGCTTTTTCTTACTAAAGATTTCGGCGGGCAATCCATAGTATCCGAAGATATACAAAACTGGATTGGCACCGTCTCAATAAATGGCGCGGAGTTTGCGTCAAATCTGAAAAAACATCTGCTTGCATATGCTGGCGATTCGCTCGTTGCCAAGGAGGGTGTCTATGTTAAGTCGATAGAAAAACACGGCAAAAAATTTGTAGTAAAAACGTCATCAGGCGATTTCAATACCAAAACCGTGCTTGTTACAACAGGTTCTTCCCGCAAAAAGCTTGAAGCAAAAGGAGCGGATACGTTTGAACACAAAGGCTTAACGTACTGCGCCTCGTGCGACGGGCCGCTCTTTTCCGACAAAGACGTACTCGTTGTCGGCGGAGGCAATGCCGCCTTTGAGACAGTGGCCCAGCTACTCGCCTATTGCAAATCCGTCACTATGTTCGTGCGCGGAGAAAAATTCCGCGCCGACCCAATAACGGTAGAAAAAGTGTCAAAGAATCCTAAATTTAGTATTTTGAAAAATACGCAAATAATTGAAGTAAAAGGAGATAAATTCGTAAAATCAGTTATCTACAAAAACTCAAAGACCGGCGAAGAAAAAGAAATTCCGATTGACGGCATTTTCATGGAGATCGGGCTTATTCCGGCAACTGGTTTTATAAAAGATTTGGTAAAGCTTGATGAATGGGGACACATTATCGTTGACCCGCGGACGCAACGCGCGCAGTTGCTGACTCCGCCTGAAATCGGCACGGATGCGACGCGCGGAGAAAGCGGTGCGCGAGGCGTAGATAGAACTACGACGAGCGCAACGCAGAGGCTCCGCAACGAAGCAGATGGGGTGATTTCAGACGGAGTTTGGGCCGCCGGGGATTGCACGGACGGCTTATACCACCAAAACAACATCGCCGCGGGAGACGCCGTCAGAGCCCTTGAAGATATTTATCTTTACTTGCACGCAAAATAAAATGGAGCTTAATCTACATCTTTTAGCGCACAACATTCTATCAATAGCTTCAGTTGTCGTGTTGCTGGGGGTTGGCCTATCTGCTTATTTAAATGGCCGTGGGCAAACCGCAAACAAGACTTTCGCCCTAACCATGCTCGCAGCAACAGTGTTCGCCGCATCCCACGTTATCGGAACAAACATTGCAAACCCGGAATTGTCGCGGATAGCGTTCATGTTCAACTTGTCAACATTCTTCATCAGCGCGTTCAGCCTGCATACCGTGTACGCGTACCTTGACAAAGAGCGCGAGAAACATGGGTTAATCGTATTCACTTATTCGGTCGCTATAGCAATTTCTATTCTATTTCTTATTCTGCCGGATCTTTTCCTTCTCCCATCAGTACCAAAAATGTACTTTCCAAACTATTACAATCCGGGCGTGCTCAACTGGGTTCGTCTAGTGTTCATGTATGGGTTCATAGTCCCGTACATACTCTACGATATATTCTTTGCCTACGTCAGAGAAAAAGAATTGCACCTTAAAAACCAGCATTTGTATTTCCTTATGACCATCATTGTGGGATACACTATCGGGTTTATCCCAAATTTCCTTGTCTACGATATGCAAATTGACCCGCTGTGGGGAATGGCCTTCGGGGCATTGTTAGGAATTCCTTTCGCGTTCGGCGCGGTGCGTTACCAATTATTCAATATTCGAGTTATTGCCAAACAAGCATTACTCTACAGCATCGCCGTCGCAATTTTGGGAGGGTTTATCGCACTGCTCAATTACTCAAATCAGCTCGTGGAAATTGCATTTCCGGGTTTTCCGACTTGGATTGCGGCCATTACTTCATCAATGCTTATCGTAACGGCAAGCGTCTTTGTGTGGAGGCGCCTGCGCGAATCCGACATCCTCAAATACGAGTTCATAAACATTATCACGCACAAATTTCGAACGCCTATGACCTATATTAAGTTCTCTGTAGACGAACTGCGTTCAAATCCTAGCGATGAAATGAAGAAGGCCGCAGTGGACAGAATTGAAATCGCGAACAACCGGCTCATAGAACTGACAAATGTGCTGGTAGAAACTTCCCAAAGAGGGAGTAGCGACTACACTTACACCAAAACCAGATCAGATTTGAATCAACTAATTGAGGAGGCTCTTTATACGCATCGTGGTGGGATTGCGGCAAAATTCATTACCGTCAAGAGGGAGTTGGCAACAGACCTGCCCCTCGTGACAATCGATACGGAACGTACAAAATCCGTTTTGCAAATACTCATTGAAAACGCGGTTATGTATTCGCATAAGGGTGGCACTGTAACAATACAAACAAAAAGCGAGGGTGGACAGGTGGTTTGCGCTGTACATGACGAAGGAATGGGAATTGCCCCAGATGAAATGCGCCTTATCTTCAATAAATTCTATCGTTCAACACGGTCGGCCGCCGCTGATACTGAAGGCATCGGCATGGGTTTATTTATCGCAAAAAACATTGTGGAACAACAGGGAGGAAAACTTTGGATGGCGTCTCGAGGCAAAGACCTCGGCTCCACGTTCTTTTTGAGTTTTCCTTCTGCTGGAAAATAAATCCCCGCTCGTCCATATCCCCGCAGCAAGCCGCGGGGAATTCTGCGTGCAGATGAAACTTAAATTTGCGCGCCTGCTTGCTAGCGCGCACAAATTGCGCTTCGCTTATTTTATGGGCGGTACAAGATTCGAACTTGTGGCCTTGTCTACGTCAAAGACACGCTCTACCAACTGAGCTAACCGCCCTTTCTACTACTCTAGCAAAATAGAACCTAAATCTCAAACAAAATTTTATGAAAAAAATCTTTGTCTTTTTGGTGTGTTAAAAGGTCAGATACTTTCGATTTCTCCACCCATCTGGCTTCTGGATTTTCCGGATCAGTCGGCAAAAGCGTCTCTTCTTCCGTTCTAAAAAGAAACATGTGTATCGTCTTCTGTTCGCTTGTATCCTCTCCTCCGCCAAGCGCAATTCGGAATCGCTTGTAGCTTGGCAGAACCTTAACAAGTGTTAATGTTTTAATCCCTCTTTCTTCAGAAATCTCGCGCATCGCCGCATTCATTGCGTCTTCGCCATGTTCAATGTGTCCTTTCGGGAGCGACCATGAATCGCCATGCTGATTCACCACAAGCACCTTGCCATCCGCGTTTACAACTACTCCACCCGCTGATTCTGTTTTACGCATAGAATAACTAAAGTATATCAGTCAAAAACGATTGCTCCAATAAGAATTTTCATAAAAACGGAAGGGGTGGGATTC
>CAYJSB010000040.1:0-7257 GCA_964372805.1 uncultured Candidatus Saccharibacteria bacterium
CCGATCTAAGCGACACTATTCCAAAAACCGGAACTTCTTTCGGCGGCGGGCCATGCGATTTCTGTTCTTACCGCGAGGCGGCTGGGCTTGCGTTTAAAAATGCCGTGATGAGTAAAAAGATTCCGAAGAAGCCCGTTAAAGAAAAAACTGATGCGTCGTCGAGTAGCAAAACGCTCTTTTAGAGAACGGGTTCTTTCGGTTGTGTCGCGTATTCCGAGAGGCAAGACTCTTTCATACGCGCAAGTTGCCTCGCGGGCAGGTTCTCCATGGGCATATCGGGCAGTAGGAAATATTTTGAATAAAAATCACGATACAAGGATTCCGTGCCACCGAGTTATCAGGTCGGACGGACAATTGGGTGGTTATAATCGGGGTACAGCTCGGAAACGCGAACTTTTGAAACAAGAAAAATGCCGTGGATTTAAACCTACTGGAACCGTAAAAATCGAATGATAATTACACCATAGTAATAACATCCCTACAAACTTGAGAATATAAGGATGTTGTTTTATTGGGATGGGCGGCTTCGTGATTTTCTAGGTGTAATTAAAACAAAATGTTTGAAGACAGAAAAAACGCTGGGATATTGCTTGCCGAAAGGTTGCGGCATCTTTTTGGTAAAAACGCGGTTGTGTATGCACTGCCTCGCGGAGGGGTTGTTGTCGGCGCGGAAATCGCGAAGGCGATTAAGGCACCCCTTGATATACTTGTAACGCGGAAAATCGGTCATCCGAACAATTCGGAATATGCAATCGCGGCGGTAGTGGAATCAGGCGAGGTGATTAAAAACGATGCAGAAGTCCCGCGGTTGGACGCGAAATGGTTTAAGAAAGAAGTCGCAAAACAGAAAAAAGAAATTGCCCGTCGGCGCAAGACCTATACAAGCGGTGATAAAGTTAACGCAAAGGGAAAAATCGCGATTGTTGTTGATGACGGGCTCGCCACCGGACTTACTATGAAAGCCGCTTTGTTGAATATGAAAAAACAAAAACCGAAACGAATTATTGTCGCGCTTCCAGTCGCGCCGGCGGAAGCAGTGGAGGAACTTCGCGACTTTGCGGATGAAGTTGTTGTGCTCAACGCCGACCCTAATTTTCTCGGCGCCGTCGGCGCGTATTACCACAACTTTGAGCAGGTCTCCGATGAAGAAGTAATACATCTATTAAAGGATTTCCAGATATAATTCAAACAACGGTGTACTGTACTACGATATATCGTAGTGGTGTCACAGTAGGGTAGTCAGTGTTTTAAAAGAAAGATGGAGATAGTTATGGAAGTGATTGGTGGTGTCCAATCCACGCACATATTGTGGAAAGTTAATTAATGATTTCTTTGATTTTTTCATATTAACGATACTCCCAAGCACATGGACAGGTCTCCATCTGTCTGTGTGGATCAACCGCGCCGTAGTGTAAGTAAACAAGGTGTGCGCCTTTTTCGTGCTCGTGTATAATAACGTCATGACATTTGAGGAATACCAGAAAGAGTCGCGGAAAACGGCAACGTATCAGGAACACGGACGCGAATTTTGGTATCCGGCGCTTGGGCTTGCGGGAGAAGCGGGCGAAGTGGTTGAAAAAGTAAAAAAACTTTTTCGGGACGACAACGGAGTGATGTCGGATGAACGGCGCGCAAACCTAAAAAAAGAGCTTGGTGATGTACTTTGGTATCTGACGCAAATCGCGACTGATGCCAGCATTCCGATGGAAGATGTTGCGAAAGAAAATCTTGAAAAACTTTTCTCGCGGAAAGAACGGGGGAAAATTACTGGCGACGGAGATAACAGATAAAACACAAGTTTGTACGATATATCGTACAAAACAAAGTTAACCAAAAGACATATGGATTTTGAGACTATTCGAAACAGGTACCTGAAATATTTTGAGAAACAAGGGCATGAGATTGTCCCGTCGTCTTCGCTTGTGCCCGAAAACGACCCGACGACGCTTTTCACCGGCTCCGGCATGCAGCCGATTTTGCCGTATCTGTTGGGACAGGTACACCCAAAAGGAAAGCGCATTGTCAATTCGCAGAAATGTTTTCGCGCGGAAGATATTGATGAGGTCGGCGACAACCGCCACACGACGTTTTTTGAAATGCTCGGAAATTGGTCGCTCGGCGATTATTTTAAGAAAGAGCAGTTACGCTGGCTCTTTTTATTCTTGACCGATGACCTGAAAATTCCCGCCGAACGCCTGTATATCTCGGTTTTTGCCGGCGATGAGAAATTAAATTTACCGAAAGACACCGAGTCGGCGGCGCTGTGGAAAGCGCTCTTCAAAGAAAAGGGAATAGATGCGAAAGAGGTTGAATTGGGAAGTGTTGAAAGCGGTTCAAAATCCGGCATGCAAATAGGGCTAAAGCCTGACGGCTCGCCCGAGACGGGACGCATTTTTTACTATGACGCAAGTAAAAACTGGTGGTCGCGCGCGGGAGAGCCGGAGAACATGCCCGCGGGCGAACCCGGAGGACCTGATTCAGAAGTATTTTATGAATTTGTGAACATAGAACACGATACGCGCTACGGAGAGAAATGCCACCCGAATTGCGACTGCGGTAGGTTTATGGAAATCGGGAATAGCGTCTTTATGGAGTATGTAAAGCAAGAGGGGGGAAGCTTCGCACGTTTGTCTCAGCGTAACGTGGATTTCGGCGGCGGACTTGAGCGCGTTGCCGCGGCGCTTGCCGACTCGCCGGATGTTTTCAAGGTTGATGTTCTTGCGAAAACGATTTCATCGCTTGAAAAACTATCCGGAATTTCGTACGAGAAATGCTCTGATGAACAAAGGCGAGCGTTTCGTGTCATTGCCGACCATTTACGCGCGGCGACGTTTATTTCGGCGGACGGAGTTCTGCCGGGGAATAAGGATCGCGGATATATCCTGCGCCGCTTGGTGCGCCGATCGCTTTTAAACGCGAAGCGGCTCGGCCTTTTGGGAACGGAGTGGATCGGAACGATTTTGGATATTTATGCAGAAGCGTATCTTGATTTCTATTCTGAAATCGACGATCGGCAGGAAACAATAAAAGCGGCACTTGTCGGGGAGGCGGAAAAGTTCTTAAAGACGCTTGAAGAAGGATTGAAACAGTTTGAAAAGCTTGCGGCAAAAGGAAAGCTTGGTGCGGAAGACATATTCAACCTGTATCAGTCCTACGGTTTCCCGGAAGAACTTTCGCTCGAGCTTGCTCACGAGCGAGGTATTACCGTTGATGTGAAAGAACTTTCCGCGTTTAAGGAAAAGCATCGCACCACTTCCCGTGCGAGGTCGGAAAAGAAATTCAAAGGAGGGCTCGCGGACATAAGCGATATGTCGGTGCGATATCATACCGCGACGCACCTTCTCAATCAGGCACTCCGCGAGGTGCTTGGCAAACACGTCTATCAAAAAGGAAGCAACATCACGCCGGAACGCCTGCGATTTGATTTTCCGAACGAAAAAAAGATGACTCCGGAAGAAATCAAAAAAGTGGAAGATATCATTAATCAGAAAATTGCCGAGGCGCTTCCAGTTGATAAAATCTCCATCCCGCTTGCCGAGGCAGAGAAACTTGGAGTTGCGGGGGTGTTCGGTGAACGATATCCGGATATTGTAACAGTGTATAGAATCGGGCATCCCGAAAAAGGTTTTTTTAGCCAGGAAATCTGCGGAGGTCCGCACGTTGGAAACACTTCAGAACTAGGTGGACATTTCAAAATTATCAAGGAAGAAGCGATAGCTAGAGGTGTCAGACGAATCAAGGCGATACTCGAGCAGCAAGCAAAATAATCATCAACATATATAATAGACGTCATGCCTTTCTCTTTTTTACAGTCGCATGAAAGAAAATACGGATGCAGCGTGCTTATTTCGGATGGTGAGGTATCGCTGATCGTATATGAGACCTTGGCAAAAAATCGAGCTAGGGTTTTCTATTCAAAATATTTGCGTACTCAACGGCGCGGTAATAATGAAACGCAAAAATCGGAAGTAGTATTGTCATCAGCGGTCTACAGGCTTCTACATGAGTTTGAACAGGATATGATGAGAAAAGAGCGCCGAACTATTTCGATACAATACTTAACTTTCTTTTATGCGCCTCCTTTCTCGTTTTCGGCAGCCGAAGAAATATCGGCTCACTGCGATGAAAAAAAGCAGCTTAATGAAATTATTCTTTTAGATCTCCTGCGTAATGCAGAAAATACTTTTTACGGACGTTTAACTAATGGTGGTATCGATAAGAAAAATGCAGCTTCGCGATATACAATAATCGAAAAAAGGATTTCATCGGCGATGATAGAAGGATATTTGGTTAATGATTATTTAGGCCGTTTATTTTGCGACTTTTCGGCGCGAGTCTCGTTTACTTCTGTTCCCACCAGTCTCGTTTTAAGATTAACAGATTCATGCCACTCGATTTTTAGGAAAGCCTCAATACACCACTCCTCTGTAGCGCATGCTTCACTGGCCGTTCTTTCGTCGTTGTATCCGTCAAACAGCAGTTTTCTCTTTAGCGTCGTTCTTTCGAATTTATCATTTCTTACTTACGCACAAAATAATGCTTCTATATGCGAAGTGATATTTGACGGCGGAGAAGATCATGCGCTCGCGAACCTTTCCAGCGCCCTATCTGTCACGAAAACAGTCGCATCTTCTTATATAAATATGTTTAGAAATAAAAAACTGCACGATAAAAGCGAAGAATATTTTGTTAAAGCGCTTAGTGTTTCTCTTGACGCGTGGCTTAAAGATCTAGTTTTCGCATACCAAGGTATTAGTGAGATGTTTATGCTTCCAAAATCAATTCTCGTAGTTCCGTCTGGAAACGTATGCGGACTTGCCCTGCAGCAAAATTATATTTCGTCAGATAAATTCATGGGCTATAATTTAAATGTTGTTGATATAGGGAGATTCTCAAACGTAGAAAGTACTGAAAATGTATTGATTAGCCCGCTTGATGCGCTTTTAACAGAAGCGGCATTTGCGCACACTAGTGTAAAATAAACAAATTTTGTGATATAATCGAAATATGATAAGGAAAATCCTCCAGGATGTTGTGCCACCGAATAAGAAGTCTATACGACATATACCCATTCCGATGGCCCGTCGAACTTCAGTTGTTGAAGTTACGGAAAGCGAGCCGCCGGCGCGCCGAAAACGAGTACGAAAGCTCGGGAATTGTATGCGCTTTTGGCCTATCGCTGTCGCCCTTATGCTTCTCGCTGGCGTTATTGTCGGCGCATCGATGCTTTTTGAATCTGCGACTGTCACTGTGTTTCCCAAAAAAGCTACTGCAACCGTTGACGCAAATCTTCAAACCGAGATGAATACCAAAGTATTGCTTCCGTACACTGTCGTTACGGCGACATCGACTGCGTCGGACTTGATCCCTACAAGCAAGGAAGAAGAAGTACAGAGAAAAGCGTCGGGAGAGATCGTTGTGTACAATAATTTTTCAAGCGAAACTCAGCGACTTATAAAAAATACTCGCTTTGAATCGTCTAATGGAAGAATATATAAAATTGCTACATCGATTGATGTTCCCGGCCAGAAAGTAGAAGGCGGAAAAAAAGTTCCTGGCAGCATTAACGTAACAGTGTATGCTGATGTTGCGGGTCCAGAATCAAATCTGCGCATCGAAGATCTAAAAGGAGATTTTACTCTCCCGGGCCTCAAAGGCAAACCAAGCTATGAACTTATTTACGCACGCCAAAAAACCGACATTGCCGGCGGTTTTTCAGGGAAAGCTCGGGTAGTTGATGACAAGACGCTCGAAGCCGCGATTAATACCTTGAAGGCAAGATTAGGCGAAGAGATTTGGTATTCTTTGAATTCGTCTCTTCCTAAAGGATATATTACATTCAGAACATTGTACGATACCGAGTTTGCAGTTTCGTCAAAAGATAACGCAGCACAAGGAGGGATTTCTGTAACTGTTGTCGCGGTTGGTCGCGGTCTTGCCGTTGAAAAATTATCTCTTAGCATGTTGCTTGCCGAAAGATTTGTGCCTGATTATGAACTAGAGCCGATTTTGATACAAAACATAGGAGATATGAGCGTTCTCCCTTCAGGTAAAGATTCAATTCCTGTCTGGCAGCGCAAAGCACCATCCCTAGACGTGAAGGGTAATGTCATATTTGTATGGCAGTTTGACGAAAATATGCTCAAGATCGACCTATCAGGAAGGCCCGAGAAAGATACTCCGTCTATAATGAAGAAATACACGGCGATTAGCCGTGCCGAATCTGTTATTAGGCCCATGTGGATATCAAAATACCCTAAAAACCTAAACAAGATAAATATCAAGCTAAAACTTGACTAAAAACCTCTATGTCTGCTAGTATACAAGCCGACCTTTAGAAATGGGTAAGGATATCCAAAAAGACACCATAAACGGCGTTGTTACTGAGGCGTTGCCAAACACGCTTTTTCGCGTAAAAACGACGGCTGATAACGAAATTTTGGCGTATCTTGCCGGTCGTATGCGAATTAATCGTATTAGAGTATTGGTTGGTGACAACGTTATAGTGGAGCTAGATCAATACGGAGGTAAGGGGAGAATTGTAAAGAGAACATAGGTTCTTTTTCGTTTTCTTCTCTAGTATTAAATATCAGCAACTATGCGCGTAAAAGCATCTGTAAGAAAGATTTGCAAAAACTGCAAGACTGTGCGCAGAAACGGACGGCTGTTTGTTATATGCAAGTCTGATGTGCGCCATAAACAAAGACAAGGTTAAACGCTTCGCTAAAACCAAAAAGCAAAATGACAATTCAGAATTCAAGATTCAAAATTTTTAACATTTTACATTGTCATTTTTCATTTTGATATTTAAATATTGATTTTAATATTATGAGAATCGTAGGTATCACTCTGCCAGAAAATAAAAGGATTGAAATTGCACTTACTGCTATTTATGGTATTGGCCGTCCGCGAGCACAATTTATTCTCCGAAGGGCAAATGTTGATTTCGGGAAGAAATCCAAAGATATTACGGTCGCCGAAGAAAACGAGATTCGCAAGCAAATCGAGAAGATAAAGATTGAGGGTGATTTGAAGCGATTAGTTGGAGGAAACATTAAACGTCTCAAGGATATCAAGGCGTACAGAGGTTTTCGACACCTTAGAGGATTGCCATCGAGAGGCCAGCGTACAAAAACGAATTCAAGAACTCGTCGAGGCAATGTGCGAAAGACGATGGGTACGGGACGCAGGAAAGTTGATAAGAAATAATTTAGAAAAATAAGAAGCGTAGCGACTATATTTTTCTTACCCAGCCGT
>CAYJSB010000041.1:0-7179 GCA_964372805.1 uncultured Candidatus Saccharibacteria bacterium
AGATTTTTCTTCCATTACTCCCATGACGTCTTACATTCTAACATCCTATTATAATAGGTCTATAGGCCCACTATAATAGGATATGGTCGCGGTGTTTTTGGGAGAGTAAGTTCGGGAAAAGAAAAGCCCCGCGCGAACGCGGAGCTTTGAAAGGAAACTCAAGGACTACTTACCTAGTCTGCAGACAATAGCACTAGGGAGAAGCCTCGCAAGTTCCTCGTCACGAACAGCCAGTGCTTGATCTCGCGCGATATTAGGATCGAAGAGTTCGTCCACAGGGAACACCTTCTTGATCGCCTTCCTTAAGGGGCTTTGGCGTGCATTGAGTCCCACAGTTGCAACTCCGTTTTCCACGCCATACAACTTATACATAAGTTTGTCGGTGGGATGAGCCACCGTCGACCCAATATTAAGGCCTTTTTTCCTTGCGATCTCTTGAGCTTTTCTTATCCCAACCTCAATCAGTTTCTCGTTGTTCATATAAAGAAGTACAACCTACTCCAACCTCCCACGCCGACAGGCAACAGTTTTAGAGGTTGAAGATTTCTGACGACATGTTAGCATGTATCAATTCGTCTGTCAAGCACTATTGTTTTTCAAATCTGATAAAATGGATACCAAATGCGCACGATTGCAAAGCAAAATCAACAGGCCCCGTTAGAAATAGGACGCGTGCGCGATCGAGTTAAATATCCACCTATACTATTACGGGCGCGTCGCAGCAAGTTTAGCGGGGAAACTAATCAAAAATTGCGTCCGCGATTTCTAACGGGGCGGGGAATTTTCGAGAAAGTCCTGCGCGGAAAGGACGGGCGGTTGTACGCTGTCCGTTTTGTCGTTACCGAAATAGCGGGACAAACCCGCGCCCGCGTCATCAGCGCTTCTCCTGTTGCGGAATTAGGGGGTAGGGTGAATGGTGAAGGGTGTAGAAAAATAGAGCTCTGCCTTCCTACACTCGCAACAGAACCAGAACCTAAACCTCAAAGTGTTTTCAATATCAATTTTGTATCGCCCCGCCTCTCATCACTTGAGTTTTTCGTAAGTCAAATGATTCGCGCACCCAGCGCAGCTTAAAGCTGTTACCTTCTAGCTTCTAGCTTTCAGCTTTTTGGCAATACACGTATCTCGTCCTATAGGACAAAGTACGTGTATAAGAAGCGGGGAATAGAAAAAGCCCCGCGTTCGCGCGGAGCTTGGCGGAGTAAAATTTACTCCTCGATTGAGACAGCAAAATCTCCCCAGTCTTGGCCATGCTTACCCTGTTCCCAGCCACGCCAGAAACTCTCTTGAGCACCAATAAGGGTCCCTTTCAGGACAAGAAAATTTTCTGATTAAAACTTAAATCTTACAACTAAAAACATAAAAATATGGCTAAAATTATAGGTATAGACCTCGGAACCACGTTTTCGGCTGTTGCGGTTATGGAAGCCGGCAGTCCGCGCGTGCTTGAAAACGCGGAGGGACAGCGCACGACGCCGTCTATCATCGCGGAATCAAAAACGGGCGAGCGTCTCGTCGGGCTTCTTGCAAAACGGCAGGCGGTTACGAATCAGAAAAATACTGTCTCCCAAATCAAGCGCTTCATGGGACACAGCTTCGGCGAGGAAGCGGTGCAGAAAGACATCAAAAACGTGCCTTTTGAATCGCGAAAATCGGCAAATGGCGGCATAGAAGTGCATATGGGCGACAAGTGGTATCGTCCGGAGGAAATTTCCGCGATGATTCTACAAAAACTAAAGACCGACGCCGAATCGCGCCTTGGAGAGAAAATCACGCAGGCGGTTATCACTGTTCCCGCGTACTTTAACGACAGCCAGCGACAGGCGACAAAAGACGCGGGACAAATCGCGGGGCTTGAGGTTATGCGCATCATCAACGAACCGACGGCGGCCGCGCTTGCCTACGGCTTCAACAAAAAGAAAGACGAAAAAATCGCCGTGTTTGACTTTGGTGGCGGAACATTCGACATCTCAATTCTTGAAGTCGGAGACGACGTTATTGAAGTGAAGTCTACCGATGGCGACAGCCATCTCGGCGGACGCGATATTGACTACAAAATTATCAACTGGCTTGCCGACCAATTCAAGAAAGAAAACGGCGTAGACTTGCGCAAAGATCCGCTCGCGCTCCAACGCCTTGATGAATCAGCCGAAAAAGCGAAAATTGAACTTTCAACGGCGGTGCAGACTGAAATCAACATTCCGTTCATCACCTCAACCGCGGACGGACCGAAACATCTCTTGGTCACGATGACGCGGGCAAAACTGGAGGAAATAACGCAAGAATTTATTGACCGCGCCATGATGATAACCAAGCGCGCTATGGAAGCGTCGCCGTTTAAAGTTGGACAAATCAACGAAGTGGTGCTTGTCGGCGGACAGACGCGCATGCCGGCGATTCAAATAGCCGTAAAGAAATTCTTCGGAAAGGAACCGCACATGGGCGTGAATCCCGATGAAGTGGTCGCGGTCGGCGCCGCAATTCAGGGCGGAATCCTCGGAGGCGAAGTGCGCGATGTGCTTCTATTGGACGTCATTCCGCTATCGCTCGGTATTGAAACTCTGGGCGGAGTTGGGACGAAATTAATTGATAAAAACACTACAGTTCCGACGGCTCGCACGCAGGTATTTTCTACGGCGGCTGACAATCAGACGAGTGTTGAGGTGCATGTCGTGCAGGGCGAACGCGCGATGGCGGCTGACAATAAATCGCTCGGACGTTTTATTTTGGACGGAATTCCGCCTTCACCACGCGGTATGCCACAGGTTGAAGTTACATTTGATGTTGACGCAAACGGCATTCTAAACGTTACGGCGAAAGACAAAGCCAGCGGCAAAGCGAATTCAATCAGAATCACAGCAAGTTCAGGACTCTCAAAAGACGAGGTTGAGAAGATGAAAAAGGAAGCCGCTTCACACGAAGCAGACGACAAGAAAAAGCAGGAAGGCGTTGAAATCAAAAACGCGGCGGAGCAAATTGTCTACGCCGCAGAAAAAGCGCTTAAGGATTATAAAGACAAGATTCCGACAGATACAGCTTCGGGCGTGCAAGCAAAAATAGACGACCTTAAGAAGGTAAAGGACTCGGGTGATGCCGAAAAGATAAAAACAGCAAGCGAAGCGCTTACAACCGAGATGCAAAAAATCGGTCAGTACATGCAGAACGCGGATAAGAGCGGATCAAACGCAGATTCACGCGGAAAGGGAGAGGGACAGAGTGGTGGCGATAAAACGGGCGGGGAGGGGAAGGTGAGGGATGTTTAGCGCAAAGCTTGTAACTTGTAACGAAAAAGAAAAGCGCCCTGCGGAGTCAACCGTGGGGCGCTGAAGTTTGACTTTTCTGGGTTTTGCTACTTTGCTCGCGTATGCAAAGCTGAACAGATAGCGTATAACCCCGTTGCCACACTTGCAAAAGTCATCATCCAGACAACGACCAAGTATCTCCATGCAGTGTCTGGTTTTGCAATCAAGACCAAAGTCGATAATGTGACCCCAGCAGTTATTCCAGAATTAATTATTGCAGCGTACTTCATATTATCCTTTCTCCTGAAGCTGTTTTACAGCAAACAACCCCCGCACTCAAAACAGGTTAGCATATAATGGTTTATATGTCAAGTATTATGATTTTTCCGTTAGTCTATAATGATTTTAGTGTCTTTTTATTTTATTCCTAATTCATAACTCCTAATTCTTAATTCATTGCCTATGGCCAAAAATTACTACAATATACTAGATGTTCCAAAATCGGCGTCTACTGACGACATCAAAAAGGCGTTCAGAAAACTCGCGCACAAATATCATCCCGACAAAAAAGGCGGCGATGCCGAAAAATTCAAGGAAGCGAGCGAAGCATACAGCGTTCTTTCTGATGAAAAGAAACGTGCGGAATATGATTCATACGGGCGCGTATTCTCCGATGGAAGCGGCGGACAGGGGCCGTTCGGCGGTTTCGATTTTTCCGGATTCAGCGGACAAGGATTTGAAGGTTTTGATTTAGGCGATATATTTGGCGATATTTTTGGCGGAGGGCCGGAACGGTCGAAACGAGGACGCGATATTTCTGTAGATCTGGAATTGCCGTTTGCCGAGTCTATTTTTGGCGTTGAGAGAAAGATACTTCTTGCGAAAACCTCGAAATGCGATTCATGTGGTGGAAGCGGCGCGGTAAAGGGTGCGGGTATGCAGACGTGTACTACCTGCAACGGTCGCGGAAAAATACACGAAACCAAACGCTCATTCTTCGGGTCATTTTCTGCAGTAACGACGTGCAGCGTGTGCAACGGGCGCGGTCAGGTTCCGAAGGAAAAATGCCACACATGCCGCGGGCTTGGCGTACGCCGTAAAGATGAGGAAATAGTACTTCGAATTCCTGCAGGAATAGAAGACGGAGAAGTAATTCGACTTTCCGGAGGCGGAGAAGCGGTTGCGGGCGGAATACCCGGCGATTTATATGCCAAAATCCGCGTTAAAAAGCACCCAATGTTCGCAAAGGAAGGCAATAACATTGTTACGCATCTATCAATAAAACTTTCAACCGCGCTTCTTGGCGGAGAATACAGGATTCAAACTTTAGACGGTGAAATGCCAGTGAATATTCCTGCCGGAATTTCTCTGGGAGAAATACTCCGCGTGAAGGGAAAGGGCGTACCGTATGAAAAACATAAACGCGGCGATCTTTTGATTAAACTTTCTATTGAGCTTCCAAGCAAGCTTTCGAAAGAGGCAGAACGGCTTGTGGAACAGCTCAAAAAAGAAGGGATATGAACCTGTCTTGTTGATAAACACAATGGATAGAAACATCTTTATGTTTGGCTACTGCGGAGCTTTTTGTTCGGCTGCGACTTGTCGCTCCGGCTCATCGATACTTGTATCGCTTCGCCGTCCGCGACTGCGTCTCGCGCGAACGAAAAGCTCCTCGCTACGCCATTATCAACAAGGCAGGTTCTTATGATTGGAAAATTTATTTTCCCGAACATTCTCCAGCGCGGCATTTGGGCGCCGACGAGAGTTTTATTTTGGTTTTTTATGCGGTTTAAAGTTCGCGGACTCGAAAATATCCGCGATATTCCAAAGGGTGTGATTTTTGCGCTGAACCATTCAAGTGAACTCGACCCAATTATTTTACCAGCCGCGTTTCCTTTTTTTGGCCGGCATTTCCCGATGTTTTACTCTTCACGCGAACCATCTTTTTATAAAAACAGCGGCTGGAGACAGAAATTCTACGGCGGAAAATTTTTTAAACTGTGGGGTTCGCACACCCTCAAAAGTGGTAGGCAGGATTACGAAGTGGCACTTGAAAATCATATAGAGATTCTCAATGAACACGGAAGTTTGTGTGTTTTCCCCGAGGGTTACGTGACACGGGATGGAAAACTTGGCAGGGTGCACGGCGGAGTCGCCTATCTCTCGTGGCGCACGGGAAAACCTATAGTGCCGGTTGCCATAAATGGCGTTTGGAAAATTAGGCTAAAAGATTTTTTACTGCGCAAACGGCATGCATATATTTCTTTTGGCAAACCGCTGTATCCTAGCGAGCTGTTTGCATACTGCAATGGTAATCCAGCGATCGGCGAAAAACAGAACGACTTTTCAGTCGTAGCAAAGAATGTTATGAAAATAATCGACAAACTTCTAAAGAGTTAACTGCTTATTTGACCTTTCAACCTCCACAAATAAAACCCCGCTCGTCCTGTTTCCGCCGCAAGCCGTCGTGGAATTCTGCGGTACGATCAAAAATATACTCTTTTTTGAGCAGTCGATCGACAGGCTGCTCAAGCACCGCGTTTCTCTTTTGCCTTAGTTTTGTTACTATTGAGATGTTATGGCAAAAAAAATATTACTTTCAGGCGTAAAACCAACCGGCAGACTGCATATCGGCAACTACTTCGGCGCGATTAAGCAATTTATTGAGTTGCAGGATACGCACGAGGCGTATGTTTTTATAGCCGATTATCACGCGCTGACAACTCTTCAGAATCCTTCAGAGCTTCGTCAAAATATTCTGGACATCGCGCTTGATTATCTTGCCGTAGGTTTGGATCCTAAAAAAGTGACGCTTTTTATGCAAAGTGATGTTCCGGAAGTCTGCGAGCTTGCATGGATATTCAATTGCATCACCACAGTTTCATATCTGCAACGCGCACACGCGTATAAAGACGCTACTGCAAAAGGAAAAGAAGTTTCGGTCGGGACATTCGATTACCCGATGCTTATGGCTGCAGATATTCTCATGTACAATGCCGACGTGGTACCGGTAGGGCAAGACCAAAAACAGCACGTAGAATACGCGCGCGATACAGCCGAAAAATTCAACCGAATTTTTGGAGACACATTCAAAATGCCCGAACCTTTGATTTTGTCAGACGTGGAAACCGTGAAAGGAATTGACGGACAAAAAATGAGCAAGAGCTACAACAATACGATTCCGCTATTTGCCGACCCAGATGAGATCAAAAAAGCGGTGATGAGTATCGTAACCGATTCAAGCGCCGGGATTCCTAAAAACGTGTACGAGATTCATAAGTTATTCCGTAGCGAAAATGAACTCAAAAAGCTCTATAGCGAGAAAGAAGGGAAGTACAAAGACTTAAAAGATGCCCTTATTGCTGATATAGAAACCTTTATTGCGCCCCTGCGTGAGAAACGTAAAGCTTTGGCTAAGGATGAGAAAGCCGTCCTCAAAATCCTTGGCGAGGGAGCAGCAAAAGCGCGGGAAGTGGCAACAAAAAAGATGCAGGAGGTGAGAGCAAAGACTGGTGTATCAATTTCTTAAATTTACCTATGAACCCGGAAATACCGCAAGGACATGAATCTCATGAGTTGGTCTCTATCGAAGAATCGCTTGAGAATTCATCGGTGCTCCGACAGGTAAAAATCATTTCTACCGAGGTTGAATCCGTAACCGAGAGAAAGAAAATCGGGGTGGTTCTAGAAGCGGCTTGACATTGTATTTTGCATGGGTAAAGTGTGGTAAGAACGAGGGGTTCTCCCTCAAAAGGTCGCGGCCTGTAGCCACGATTTTCGGTACACAGAAAACTAAACAATAGAACATACGGAGTAACGAATGAGTAAAATAACGACAGTTGGAATCATCGGCGCCGGGTTCGTGGCAGGTTTCCACGCACGTGCGCTGCGTTCAGTACGTGGCGTTGAGCTAAAAGGCATTCATGCCCTCAAGGGC
>CAYJSB010000042.1:0-1881 GCA_964372805.1 uncultured Candidatus Saccharibacteria bacterium
AGCTTTCGATTTTTCTTGAGTTTTAATGCCTTTATCTCATCGCGGAGAATTGCCGCCGTCTCGAAATCAAGCGTTTTTACGGCTTCATTCATCTGTTTTTCTTTTTCCTTGATGAGAACTGCTCTGTTCTTCTGGCTTTTCATATCAAGCATCAATAGCTCTGAAACTGTCTTATCGTGGGAAGATTGCAGCGTGTCGGTAATGTCTTTAATCGCTTTTGTAATCGTTTTCGGAGTAATTCCATGCTTCTCGTTGTACGCGAGCTGAAGAGCGCGGCGCCGATTGGTTTCCTGCACTGCACGCTCAATTGAACCAGTTACATTGTCGGCGTAAATAATTACACGTCCGTTTATGTTGCGCGCCGCGCGTCCGATAATTTGAATGAGCGACGTCTCGCTTCGCAAAAATCCCTCTTTATCCGCGTCTAAGATTCCGATAAGCGCGACCTCCGGCAAATCAAGCCCCTCTCGCAGAAGATTTACGCCGACAAGGCAATCAAAAACTCCTTTACGAAAATCTGTTAGAATCTGTATTCGTTCCACTGTTTTAATTTCGCTGTGTAAATACTCCGCTTTGTATCCTTGTTCTTTGAGATACGCGCTCAAGTCCTCGGCCATTTTTTTTGTGAGAGTTGTCGCGATTACGCGCTCGCCTTTTTTAATCGCACTTTTTGCCTCTTCCATAAAATCTTTGATTTGACCCTTATATCCTTCCTCTTTTTGAGGAAGGACTGGGCGAGCACATGTCCATTTGGGACGGGGTGCTTTAGCCTTCTCTTCAGCTGACGGAGAAACCGGTTTAATAGTGATTTCCGGATCAATGAGCCCGGTAGGCCTGATAACCTGTTCTACGATACTTCCGCTCACCTCACGTTCGTAATCGGCCGGCGTCGCGGAGGTAAAAATAACCTGCCCAATTCGCTTGGTAAATTCGTCAAACGTCAGCGGCCGATTATCAGCGGCACTCGGCAGACGGAACCCGTGCTCGATAAGCGTCTTTTTCCGCGATTGGTCGCCGGCATACATGCCGCCAATCTGCGAAACAGTCACATGAGACTCGTCAATAACCGTCAAAAAATCCGGAGTATTGACATCCAGCATCTGTCCGCGTTTTTTGGGGAAATACGCGAGTAATGTATCGGGCGGATCACCGACGTTCTTGCCGGAAAAATGCCGCGAGTAGTTCTCTATACCGTTGCAATAACCGATTTCCCGAATCATCGCAATATCATAATTCGTTCGGCGTTTCAGTCGCTCCGCTTCAAGCAACTTCCCTCCTTTCTCAAGCTGTTTCAGACGCCCTGCAAGCTCCGATTTTATATTCTTAAGAACCACACCGAGTTTTTCATCTTGGGTTACAAAATGCTTCGCGGGAAACAAAAAAATGGATTCCACCGATTTGAAATGCACCCGACTGACCGGATCAAAACTGTTTATTCCGCCAATAAGATCATCCTCAAATTCAACACGATACAACACACGTTCGTTAACCGGCATAATTTCAATGGCATTACCCACCGCCCGAAAAAGTCCCGGCTCAAGGTCGGCATTCGTGCGCTCATAATAAATAGCGGCCAGCGCGCGCGCAAGCTCGGCGCGAGAAATCTTTTTCCCCGGTACAAGCTTCAAATTCTCCTTTTCGTATTCTTCCGGACTGCCAAGATTGTAAATGCACGATACCGACGCGACGACAATGACATCGCGCCGCGTCAGAAGCGCCTGCGTAGCCGCGTGCCGAAGGCGGTCAATCTCGTCGTTTATCATCGCTTCTTTTTCAATGTAAGTATCGGTTATCGGCATATATGCCTCTGGCTGATAGAAATCATAATATGAAACGAAATAGTGCACAGAATTCTCCGGAAAGAATTCTCGATATTCCTGC
>CAYJSB010000042.1:1981-7061 GCA_964372805.1 uncultured Candidatus Saccharibacteria bacterium
ACAAATACCACGAAACATGGTAACTTACCAGACAGGAAAGGAAAAGTTCTTATGAATAACAGAGAATTATTAACTGAACTGGTTATACACGCCTCTCTTTCTGGGTCACATGATCCCGCGACCCAGACATTGATGGGAAATGTTCTGGCACGAATGCGGCCGGAAGAAGTCAATATGGAGCACGGGGTTCCTTTGGACATCCATGCGTGTACTGTGGGGAAATTGAGTTCGGATGTGGCCAACCCGATACGCCCAATGTGATGCCAGTTGGCTTTATCTCCCTCTGGCCGAGCCCGCTTGAAAGCGCTCCTACTAAACCGTGAGCTGCTTCCGAATTGCAAACGCCGCGAACTTGAATCGGGGCGTTTTTTATTATAAATTTCCAATTCTTTACAAGTCCACTACGACATGGTAGCATCACAGGCGGAAAGAACTTCTGTTTATGTCACACTATGCTTATTACACACCTAGGGCGCTTGTTGAGGAATTCATTGTTCTCGTAAGTGCCGGACACACGGGGTCCGAATTATTCGTCGAACTCAAGACCGAAATCCTTACTCGCCTGCAGAGGGCTGGAGAACCACTAACTATTGCCGAACTGCAAAGTTGCCGCGGTGAGGACTTCGTCACCGAGCCGCCGGAGATTTCTGAACCACCGGATCCGACACTGCACCTATTGCGTCCTGCCGGGTTGCCAGACATGCGTCCTGCCGGGTTGCCAGACAACCTGCTCGGAGAAGCGGAGTTTGCCGCTTCGGCACACCACAACGACTGTGGGGATGGAGGGCCGTAAGCCGTCCGAGATTTCCTTACGGCGCTTCGACACTATGTCGAAGCGCTTTTTTTCTTTCTATATTCCTCAAACTTCTTATATCTCCCGAATCCGCTCTTTATCAACATACACTTATTGTTCACGATCGTTTAGAATAAGTGTACTAATGGAAGTAACTCTTTCTTAACGAAAAGGGTCTTGATTTCGTGGTATAAAAAAGCGAGCACGCCCAAAAACAGTTGGGGGGCGAAAATCAGGTTTTGTACTTGTTTTTATATTCCTCAAATTTCCCTTCCACAATCGCCTGCCGTGCGGCATTCGCAAGCCGCACCACAAACCGGAGATTGTGGATTGACGCGAGCGTGGCGGCGAACATTTCCTTCGCATCAAACAAGTGGTGCAAGTACGCGCGCGTAAAATTCTTGCAGGTATAACAATCGCACTCGTTTTCAATCGGTGAAAAATCGGACGCGAACTTCGCGTTTCCGATGTTCATCGTACCGGTGAGTGAATACAGCGTTCCCGTTCTCCCCATCCTCGTCGGCGCAACACAATCAAACGTATCGCATCCGTTTTCAATCGCAGTCAGCATATCATTCGGCTCTCCTATACCAAGAATGTGTCTTGGTTTTTCGGCAGGCAGGATTTCGTTGACCCAGCGCACCGCATTTCCCATGTCTTGTTTTTCAAAAGAACCGCCGATACCAAACCCGTCAAAATCCATCGCGCCAATCACCCTCGCGCTCTCTTTCCGAAGATCCTCAAATCGCCCGCCTTGCACGATTCCGAACAGCGCGGATTTATGCGGATAAGACGCGGATTCACGCGGAACCTCCACCGTACTTAACTTTTGATGATGAGAAAGCGAGCGTGCGGCCCAATTATGTGTTCTTTGCATCGCTTCCTCTTGGTACTCGTGCGACGCCTCCGGCGACGGGCACTCATCGAATGCAAAAATAATGTCCGCGCCTATTGCGTGCTGAATTTCAATGGAACGTTCGGGAGTAAAACGATGTTCGCTGCCGTCGCGGTGCGAGCGGAATGTCACGCCATCTTCGTCCACCTTCGCCAACTTTACAACACCACCACTTTCATCTATTCTGGTGTTCTCAAGAACATCAGAATAACTTTGTTGTATATCGCCGGTTTTATTTCCAAACTTGGAAAGTCTTTGGCCAAAAGCCGCGCCGAGCGAAAATACCTGGAAACCGCCGGAGTCAGTCATCGTTGGCCCATGCCATGACATAAATTTTTCTAAACCGCCTGCGCGCGATACAATCTCGTGTCCTGGCTCAAGATAAAGATGGTATGCGTTGGCAAGCACGGCCTGCGCGCCAAGCGCGGAAACCTGCTCAGGAGAAAGTGCTTTCACTGTTGCTTTCGTCGCAACAGGAACAAAAGCCGGAGTTTGAATATCGCCATGGGGCGTCGCAATTACTCCCGCGCGGCCAAGGCCGCGCGGGAGCGTTTTCAGAACGCGAAAAGAAAAGCCCTCGTTTCCAATCATTATCTACTCGCCGACACTCACCACCGTAACATCAAACACAAGCGTTGCGTTCGGAGGAATCATAACCGTGCCATCTGGTAGCGTCACACCCGACGCTCCATACCCAAGATCAGAAGGAATTATGATGCGCCTGACGCTGCCAACGCGAGACCCTGAAAGCCCCTCTTCAAAACCTTTGATGAGCTGACCTTGTCCGTACACAAATGCGAGCGGTTGTCCACGATCAACAGAGCTGTCAAACTGCGTCCCATCCGCAAGTCGTCCGACATAGTGAACCGCAACTACTTTGCCAACTTGTATCTCGTCGCCAGTTCCGACAGTTACTTCTGCAACCTGAAGGCCTTTATTGCCGCCATAGTCCTCGACAAATTGTTCTGGTTCGGTCGGTATAAGAGGTGCTCCTGCAGTTGCCTGATTATTTTGTCCCGACCGTGCCGTATCCGATACTTGATCTAACGGCGCTCCAAACCAAAAGAATAATGCGATAACCGCCACACCAGCCACGACTCCTATCCATGTTTTTAAATTGAGTTTCATGCGCGTTTATATAAAATTGCTAAATACGATAATATTGTACCTCCCTCGGGAGGAAAAGGAAAGTTGCGGAATGCACACACTACCCGTACAATTAGCCGTATGAAAAAACAATCAATGCGGCCGGAGATTATAAAGGTCGCGAGGCCACATACGGCCCTAGAAATAGAAACCGACGCAAAAAAGCGCTTATCGCTTATAAACAAGGAATTTTCGGAGGGACTTGAGTTCGTCAGAAAATTTATAAAATCGGTTACAATTTTCGGTTCATCGTTATTCCCCGAACAAAGTCCGTATTATGAACACGCAAAAAACCTTGCGTACAAATTGTCCAAAGCTGGCTACGCTGTCGTTACCGGCGGAGGTCCCGGCATAATGGAAGCTGCCAATCGAGGTGCGAGCGAGGCAAAAGGACAATCAGTCGGCCTCAACATCAAACTTCCACACGAGCAGAAGAAAAACGATTACATAACCGATTTTCATGAGTTCTATTATTTCTTTTCCAGAAAAGTCGCTCTCACGTTTGCGGCAGAGGCATATATATTTTTCCCCGGCGGTTACGGAACGCTCAATGAATTTTTTGAGATTGTAATGCTCATACAAACAAGACGGCTTGAACCGGTTCCAATTATCCTCGTTGGAAGCGATTACTGGAAACCGCTTGACACTTTCATGCGCGAACAGCTTTTTGAGAAACAGCGTATGGTGGAAAAAGACGCGTTGAATATTTACACGATTTGCGACATCGACGAAAATATCGTTAAGCTTGTCAAGAAAACACCGACTATAGAAACAGTCCCTTTTCCGAAACAATAACCAAAACCGCCCGCCCAGAAAGGGCGGGCGGTTTTTGTGTCTATTTTTACTTCTTCTTATTTATTTGCGATGCGCGCAAGAACGCGATTTTTGCGCCGACAATTGGAGAGTGATAACTCTGGTCAACGGACGAAAGTAGTACAGAAATTAGGTTTTCAAGCTCGGTATTTGAAAGGCCGGACACATTGTGCATAAGGCGCTCATCGAGCTTATCGTCCACATCGTCAAATCGAGCGCGGTAAATAACATCAAGCTCAAGCACCACTTTTTTAAGGAACGATTCTGCGCCTCCTGGATGTTCGCGCAAACCCTTAAGATGGTTGGTGACCTTTTGCCTCTCACCAGTCGCAAGCCAGTTCACAAAAAGTGCGCTATCCACGGTAGACATCGGCGCGGCTGTATTGATCGAAGAATGTTCGGGCGAGCGAGAAGCCTGCGCAATCTGCGGCGCCACACGGGGCGGTTGCGCTTCAACAGTTCTTTGGACTTGTAGTCCCGAAAGCGCGGAAAGAATCTTCTCTTTGTTTAAAAGAATCCAGCCATCTTCCCTGTTATAATTCGATTCCGCGAAACCTACAGCCTTATCGACCAATGCGAGCACGCGCGCGGCGTTGTTTTCCCCTTTCTCGGCAAGCAATTTCATACCTTCTTCTGAAATCACCATGTGGTTCCGCTCCGCTTCAGCTGCGATTATATCTAAAATGCCGTTTGCATTGCCGTGAGAAACCGAATTTTTGTTATCACCCAAAATAAACTCATGTCCGTTTGAATTCATATTATTTTCATTAGAACTAATAATTAAATCTTCAGAAGTCCATGGCTCAAAAGTCGGCGGCTCTTCACCGCGCACTTCCACAACATCAGCTCCGACAGTCTTCGGCGCGAAAGCGCGCTCAGCGCTTCCAACAACGGAAGTATAGTCAAGCGTTCCTTTCCTCGCGCTAACACGACGCCGCCATATTCTTGAGCGGAAGAAAAAGACAACCGAAGCGCTCCATATCACGAGAATAATTATAAAAATAATTATTTTGCCGGTGCCGCTAAGACCTGTATACGGAATCTGTGAAAGATACACGGCGCCTAGCACTCGTCCCACCGGAGGACTTTTCAAAAGTACAACATTTGGAGGATCAAAGCCGCCGCCGCCGCAATTCACTGTACATCCCGGAGGCGGAAGAACGGTAAGAGAGCACGAAGCGGTAATCGTTTCAGAACCTGACGTTATTGTTACGGATCCGTTCTTACTTCCGGCAGACGCATATGTGTTAGTTACAGTATCAGTCGAGCCAGTAAGTCCATCGCTGCCGCTCCACGAATACGCATACGTTCCGGTACCGCCTACCGCACTAGCGGAAAATGCCGCCGATTGTCCTGCGTAAATTGTCACAGGGATAACGGTACATGTTCCCGAGAACGAAGATGGCGGGGGCGGTGGTGGAGGGGGTGGCGGA
>CAYJSB010000043.1:0-6717 GCA_964372805.1 uncultured Candidatus Saccharibacteria bacterium
TATGATTTAGCTATCCAAGTAAGCCATTTATTGCTATTATCTAGCGATGACGTCAAGCGCCGATGCTATTTTAAACCAATATGTGGTAAAAACGAGTTCTTTTGAAGGACCTCTTGATTTGCTCCTTGACTTGATCGAAAAGCGCAAACTTTCTGTAAACGAAATATCGCTCGCCAAGGTCGCTGATGACTATATCGCCTATACGCGTACGCTTTCCGAGTTTCCTATCGCGATGAGCGCGCATTTCATCCTCGTTGCTTCAACTCTTCTACTCATAAAATCGAAATCGCTTCTTCCTCAACTTTCGTTGTCTGAAGAAGAGCGTGGTAGCATTGAAGATCTTGAGAGAAGATTAAAAATGTACCAACGCGCTCGTGAATTGAGCCGCCACATAAGAACTTTGTTCGGAAAGAATATTATTTTTGCACAGGAACAAAGAATAGGAACAGTCGTGTTCTCGCCTGACAATCAAACAAACACCCCCAGCATTCTTTTAGCTATAAAATCTATCCTTTTTACTCTCCCGAAATTTTCGGCACTGCCAAAGGCCGTAGTTCAAAAAGTGCTTAGTCTTGAAGAGGTTATAGTAAGTCTGACAAAACGCATTACAATAAGTCTGAAACTTTCTTTTCGTGATTTCGCGCGAGTCGGTAAGGAAGAAAAAGTCAACATAATAATAAGTTTTTTAGCTATGCTTGAGCTTATTAAACAGGGTATTATTTCAGTAAAACAAGACAAGCGTTTTGATGAAATTATGATGGAAACTGAAAAATTAGAAGTACCGAGATACACATAATTCATGTATCAAAAATCATGTAGCAAGTCAGAAACTGAATATGAGTGATCTGACAAAAAAAATAGAGGCTCTGTTATTTTGGAAAGCGGAACCTGTGTCCGTGAAGAAGCTTTCCGAATGGCTGGAAACGAAACCCGATGAAATAACGCGCGCAATTTCCGAACTTGAGGCATCGCTCTCGTCCAGCGGAATCGTACTTGTGCAAAAGGAAGATGAAGTAATGCTTGGAACCGCGCCTGAATTTTCTGATCTCATCAAGAAGCTCGCAAAAGAAGAGCTCAATCGAGATCTTGGAAAGGCGGGCCTTGAAACTCTTTCTATCATCGCTTACTACGGCCCTCTTACAAGATCGGAAATTGATTATATTAGAGGCGTAAATTCAACTTTTGTATTACGAACATTGCTAATACGAGGCTTAATTGAACGAATACAAAATAAAAAAGACATGCGAACATTTCTTTATAAGCCTACATTCGACTTATTGTCTCACCTTGGACTTTCGGATATAAAAAATCTTCCGGAATACAACATGGTTCGTTCGGAACTCGATGCATTCAAATCTGCCCAAGAGAAACAGGAAGCCGAGCAAAAGGTTGAAAGTTAATAACATGAAAATATTCTCTGAAAATCCTCCACTGTGGCTCATCAATGTAGCATCGCTTGGGACATGCATGATGCTTGCGCTTGCACTTATATATTTCTATGCCGACAATCGTAAAACTCAAATTAATCAAAATAAGGCCGAAATTGCCAGAGCGCTTCCTCCACCTCAAAATTTAATTGAAAATCCTTTTGAAAATATAGAACTTACGGCAAAGTCTGCAATAGTCTATGACGCGACAAGAAAAGTGATCATATTTGGGAAAAATGAAATTGAGCAATTTCCTCTTGCATCACTTGCTAAATTAATGATGGCCGTTGTCGCCGATGATACACTTCCGGATTTCACCAGTATAGAAATAGTGCGGCAGAAAGATGAACCGGATGTTCAGCTTAAAACAGGCGAACGGTGGCCACTTTCGGAACTACTCTCATACACGCTTTTAACATCATCAAACACGGGAGCAAATTCCATAGCGGCAGCGACTGCCGCGTATCTTCGTGGATTTGGAACGCAAACAGTTGGAAATCAAGACAATTCGCAATTTGCTAGAAACATGACGCAAAAAGCGCGCGATATCGGCCTCAATCAAACATATTTCTTGAACCCATCGGGGCTTGATACAGGCGGGCAAGTCAGTGGAGCGTACGGTTCAGCAAGAGATGTGGCGTTGCTCATGGCATATATATTGGAAAACAAACCTGAAATACTTGATTCCACAAAATATATTCGGCAAAAATTTATAGCGCCTGACGGAAGAACAATTTCGGCCGAGAATACAAACGCTCGCGTGTTTGAAATACCGGGTCTCTTGGGCTCAAAGACCGGACTCACGGATTTAGCCGGAGGAAACTTGGTCATAGCGTTCGACGCGAGCTTCAATGAACCGCTTATCGTCGTGGCTCTTTCATCGACGGAAACCGGCAGGTTTGAAGACGTTTCAAAACTCGTTCAGGCAACCATAGATTATTTCGGCGCAGGACTCAAAATTCCTCAATCGGGTACAGTCGAAGATCTAACGTATAACACCGACCAATGATAATAGATCTTGTAAAAATTTTGTTGCCCTCAATAGTGTCTTTCTTTATCGGAATTGCTTGTACGCCGATTCTTAGCAATTTTCTTTACAGTCACAAGATGTGGAAAAAACATCCCGGGAAAAAAACTATGGATGGTGCTGATACCCCGATATTCAATGAGCTTCATAAGGGAAGGGAAGTTGGCGTTCCCAAAATGGGCGGCATACTCATATGGATGAGCCCGTTTTTAACGATTGCACTTCTAAGCATTGTAGCTTGGTTAATACCAGCAGATGAAACGGAGAAATTATCCTTCTTGAGCAGAAATCAGACATGGATACCTCTTGCTGCACTCATTTTGGGAGGTCTTATAGGACTCATAGACGATTTTATGGAAGTCCGAGGTACGGGAGACCATGTTGCCGGCGGACTATCTTTAAAAAAACGCCTGCTTATTGTATCTGCAATCTCACTTCTTATAGCATTTTGGTTTTATTTTAAATTGGGTACAAGTGGAGTAGGAATTCCTTTCTATGGAATTTTTGAATTAGGATGGCTATTCATACCGCTTTTTCTTCTCGTAACGCTCGGCATATATTCGGGGGGAGTTATAGACGGTATAGACGGACTTGCAGGAGGTGTTTTTGCGACAATATTTTCCGCATACGCAGGAATCGCTTTTTATCAACAACAAATTGATCTCGCGGCCTTTTGCGCTACCGTTGCAGGAGCAATACTCGCTTTTCTTTGGTTTAATATCCCTCCAGCACGTTTTTATATGTCAGAAACCGGAAGCATGGCACTTACTCTTTCTCTTGCGGTTGTCGCATTTTTAACAGATTCAGTGGATGGAGGGCATGGCGTTTTTGTTCTTCCAATCATTGCATTTCCTCTTGTTGTCACAACGCTTTCAAACATCATTCAAGTTATTTCAAAACGACTCAGAAATAAAAAAGTGTTTCTTGTGGCGCCATTGCACCACCACTTTGAGGCAATCGGCTGGCCAGCATATAAAGTTACGATGCGATACTGGGTTATAGGAGTCGTCTTCGCAATTCTCGGGATGATATTAGGGATAATCGGCTAAACTCTTATGTCTTGGCTAAATGGATTACAGACCAGATATAAGATGAATGGGTGGCTTCTTGCCACTATATTAGCGCTCACAATATTCGGTTTTATAATTTTTCTATCGGCTTCAGTGGGGCTTGTGGCTCGCGATTCAGGCGCAGACTTTAAGATGGTAGCAATAAAACAAGGGGTATTTCTCCTTTTTGGCTTTTTGGCTATGTATATATTTTCTAAAATTCCGTCAAAATTACTTCGCAGATTTTCCTTTTTCATTTTACTTGCAAGTATTGTGATGTCCGTAATTGTTTTTATTCCAGGCTTAGGATATGAACACGGAGGCGCAAAACGTTGGATTGAGGTTGGCGTTCTCACTTTTCAGCCATCCGAATTGCTAAAAATTGCAACTATTATATATTTCGCCGCGTGGCTGTCTATGATTAAACAAAAAGTTTCGGAAGCGCGCTGGGGACTGCTTGCTTTCGTTACCATCCTTGGAATAGTCGGCACCGTTCTTCTTCTTCAGCCAGATATTGATACATTCCTTGTTATCGTTGCCGCATGTTTTGCAATGTATGTAGTGGCCGGCGCGCGGTGGAAGCACGTTGTTTGGCTTTGTATCGCCGGAATAATATTATTGGTTTCTCTTTCGGCAGCATTTCCATACGTCCGCACCCGTATTTCTACATTTATTGATTCCTCCAAAGACCCACTTGGTAGCGGTTACCAAATTCAACAATCCCTCATTGCCGTTGGTTCAGGTGGTTTCTTTGGTAAGGGCTTCGGCAAAAGCATACAAAAATTCAATTACCTTCCAGAGCCGATGGGGGATTCAGTTTACGCAGTCGCAAGCGAGGAATTCGGCTTCGTCGGAAGCGTAGGCCTTCTTTTATTGTTTCTATTTTTGGCTCAACAAGGCCTTAGGATTGCAAAACGCGCCGCAGATCCTTTCAGTAAATATCTCGCCGTAGGAATTGTCTGCATGTTTTTAGCGCAAATATTCGTTAATATTGGTGCGATGCTCGGCATGATACCTCTTTCAGGCATTACGCTTCCTTTCGTTAGCCAGGGTGGAAGCGCGTTATTACTTACGCTTGCCGAAGCAGGAATTCTTCTTTCAATTTCAAGAACGGCAAAATATTAGCTGTTATACTATAATGACTTCAATATGAAAATATTACTTACAGGAGGCGGTTCCGGTGGTCATTTCTATCCGCTAATAGCGGTCGCAGAGGAACTCAATCGCATAATGGCGGAAAAAGTGCTTATAAAGCCCGACCTATATTTTCTTTCCGACCGACCTTATGACGAAAAAGCGCTTTTTAACAACGAAATAACTTTCAAGAAAATAAGCGCAGGTAAATTACGCCGTTATTTTTCGATAAAGAATTTCTTTGATTATTTCAAAACAGCGTGGGGGATAACAAGGGCCATTTTTACGGTATTCAGAATTTATCCAGACGTTGTTTTCAGCAAAGGCGGATACGCAGGATTTCCGGCGGTGCTTGCGTCCCGCATCTTTCGCATTCCTCTCGTTATACACGAGTCCGACACCGTTCCGGGCCGAATGAACGCATGGTCTAGCAAATTCGCAGAACGTATCGCGGTCTCATATCCTGAAACTACCACTTATTTTCCGAAAGATAAAACGGCGTGGACAGGAAATCCCATTCGAAAAGAAATCCAGACGCTTTCGGAGGGCGCACACGAACTTCTTGGATTTTCCAAAGATTTGCCAACCGTACTTATCTTAGGAGGTTCACAAGGAGCGATGCTTATCAACAACGCGATACTAGATGTGCTCGCGGAACTTGTAAAAGATTTCCAAATTATTCACCAAGTTGGGCCCGATAATTTTCAAACGATTGTCGGTGTGTCCGGCGTTATTTTGAAGGACAGTCAAAATGCCAACCGATATCGACCATTCGATTACTTGAACGTTGAGTCCCTGAAAATGGCTGCGAGTTGCGCAGACATCATCGTTTCGCGTGCCGGTTCAAGTATTTTTGAGATAGCGCTTTGGGGAAAGCCGTCATTTATAATTCCGATTACCGATTCAAACGGAGATCACCAGAAAAAAAATGCTATCGCGTATGAGAAAAGCGGAGCGTGCTTCGTCATCGAGGAGGCAAATCTTAAACCGCATATACTTTTGTCCGAATTCAAGCGTCTCTGGCAAGATACCGCAACGCGCGAAAAGATGTCCGAGAACGCAAGGCGTTTCGCGAAAGCCGACGCCGCCGAAAAAATTGCACGAGCAATTCTTTCAATTGCTCTTAAGCACGAGATTTGAGGAGGTTCTTTATATGCTGAAAATTACTAAATACCGTGGCAATAAACACATCCTATTATAATTACACGACCGTTAGATTATAATAGGATACATTATCATAGCCAACGATACGATGGGAAAACTCGAACGCGCGGTAAAAATCCGCACACGAAACACAAAGATCACTAGAGCTGTACTCGCGACCCTAGTAATCGCGGTTGCCGGAGTATTAAACCCGCAGATGCTTGTACGCGGAATACTAAAAGAGTTAAAGACGCCCAAACACAAGCAACGCAATTCGCAGAATGCCATTTACGCCGCACGAGGTCGCCTCGCCCGACAGGGACTTATAGAATATCGAGAGGGTTACTGGAGCATAACAGAAAGCGGAAGGCGCGCATTTCAAATCATAACTATGCCAACCTTTAAACCGAAGCAATCTCGACGCTGGGATAAAAAGTGGCGAATCCTTATCTTCGACATAAAAGAAATTAGAAGGGCGTTGCGAGACAGGTTACGAGACACTCTTTCGTCTGTTGGTTTTCGGAAACTTCAGAATAGCGTATGGGTATATCCATACGATTGTGAAGATTTCGTCGCGCTTCTCAAGTCGGAAATGAAGATCGGAAGAGACGTTCTCTACATTATTGCCGATGCGATTGAAGATGATGAGTGGCTAAAAAAAGAATTCGGGCTTTCTTAAAAATATTAACAGAAAATTCCGAAAGATTACTCGAATATGCATCCTATTTTAACCTCACGACCGTGTATTTAAAATAGGATTGGGGAATTAATGAAAAACAAACCAAAAATACACAAAAAATAAAAAACGACCTAGATTCAAATCCTATTATAGATACGCGGTCGTGTAATTATAATAGGATTTAGGAAGACAAAAAAGACAACAAAAAATAAAACCCCGCTCGTCCATATCCCCGCAGCAAGCTGACGGGGTATTAGG
>CAYJSB010000044.1:0-6625 GCA_964372805.1 uncultured Candidatus Saccharibacteria bacterium
CTCCAGTACTCCCAACGATGGCAGCGAGGTCTGGACGGTAACCGGTCCGGCAACCTCGCAGGCAATGATAAAAGTGGCGAGTATTTCTTCACCGACCATCTTTGATGTTAGTGATGCTCCGTTCACCATTATCCAGTGGCTTACGCTGGCTTCCCCCAACGGCGGTGAAAGCTGGGTGGCTGGGACTAATCAGACAATCAGCTGGAATTCGGAGGGTCTTCCAGGAAACATCAAAATTCTCTTGTCGCGAGATGGTGGTGTTACCTGGACAACGATTGTTTCCAGCACTCCCAACGACGGCAGTGAGGTATGGAAGGTGCTTGGTTCGGCAACCTCGCAGGCGAGAATAAAGGTGACGGGCATCTCTGCCCTCACCGCGCTTGACGTCAGTGATGCAAATTTCGTTATCAGCTTATAGAGTGAGGGCCACTCACAACATTCATTACAAGGTTTAACATTGTTGGGCGCTGTCGGCAAGCTAATCAGTAATGCTATCTTGGAGAACCATTCAAGGCTCAACCTTGAATTTCAAGGTTGAGCCTTGAAATCCTCGGGATCGCTGAAAGAAAGCCAATCCGATAAATACGATTCAAATTCCCGGTGTCCGTCATCAAAGTATGAAGGAAATTCGGAAAGTGCAAGAATCTTGCGCTCTTTTCTGTTTATCCCCACATAATCTTGATAACTTGATTGATGATAATCTTTTAGAAACCGCTCTGTCTTTTTGCGGTTTTTTATTCCGGTTTCTTTCCAATCCGGTTGGACAAGTTTAACTGGGTTAAGATGTATATATGCGAAAAGATATTTCAAGTACTCGTCACTTAATGCGTGAGAGGATCTAAACCGTCCTTGGAACAAACTACCGGTACGTTCGTAACGTTTGTTGAAATACATCGTGTACGCAGTGGAGATTTTGTGCATAAAAGTGCTAATCCCATTTTCTGCGATTTCTTTTACCAGCAGATGAAAATGGTTTGGCATTAAGCAATAGGCACCAATGGCAACGGTGGGTTTCGAACGAGGCTGGTCCAGAGCAGATACTGCCTTTTTTCCATTCAAGGTTGAGCCTTGGATGGCGCTCATGTGCACCGGGGCAGTGTCATTGCAGAGATACAGTAAATGTAAAAAGCGTCGTATATCGGCATTATCAAGAAAAATTGTCCGTTTTTCCGTGCCACGATTATAGAGATGATAATATTCGCCAATCGAGAATTGCATATTGCGTGACATGGAATCATTTTAGTCATAATGAGAGGTTTTTTCAAGGCTCAACCTTGAAATTCAAGGTTGAGCCTTGAAAACTTGAAAACTGCGGCCTTACCCATATATGCAATGCCGACATTCTGCTATAATTTCAGTATGAAAAAAGCGCGCATTGCAATCAATGGGTTTGGGAGAACACAAGTAGCGGAGCAAAGCTCGCTACGGAGCGAGACTCATTAACAATAGGTATCAAGCGGTTATACGAACATGAAAACCTCAAAAATTGCTATCAATGGTTTCGGACGCATCGGGCGGGCATTTTTGAAACTTGCGCTTGCGCGGCATGATCTTGATATTGTTGCGATAAACGATTTGGGCGATATAAAAAATTTCGCGTATCTTTTGAAATATGACAGCGCGTACGGGCACAGCGGTTTGGAAGTTCTGGTAGAAGGTGATTCGCTTGTTGTAAACGGCAAACACATAAAATATCTAAGCGAGCGCGAGCCGCAGAAATTGCCGTGGGCCGAGCTTGATATTGATGTTGTTGTCGAGTCGTCTGGATTTTTCGCATCGTATGATGGATCAAAGGCGCATTTGAAAGCGGGGGCGAAGCGAGTGGTGATTTCAGCGCCAGCAAAAGACGAGCCGCCCGCTGGTTTTGCGGGCGCGACTGTGCTTATGGGCGTGAACGAGGAAAAGATTTCAAAGTGCGTGATTACGTCTAATGCGTCGTGTACGACTAATGCGGCGAGCCCCCTGATCGCGATTCTGCACGAAAAACTCGGTATAGAAAAAGCTATTTTGAATACCGTTCACGGGTACACCGCGAGTCAGTCGCTTGTGGATGGGCCGAATAAAAGAGATTTTCGCGAGGGACGCGCCGCGGCGCACAACATTGTACCGTCGTCCACAGGCGCTGCGATTGCAGTGACCAAAGCGTTTCCCGCGCTCGTCGGCAAATTTGACGGTATTTCGATGCGCGTGCCTGTGATCACGGGTTCAATAGTTGACGTAACGTTCATTGCGAAGCGGCCGACGAGCGCTGAGGAGGTCAACAAAATACTCACCGCCGCGGCGCACGACAAGCGCTGGAAAGATATTTTCTCGGTTACCGATGAGCCGCTTGTCTCGTCTGATATTGTCGGCATGCACTTCGCGTCGCTTGCCGATTTAACGATGTCGCGCGTTGTGGACGGCACGCTTGTAAAAGTGCTCGCGTGGTACGACAATGAGATGGGATATACGTATACGCTCGTCGAGCATGTCGCTCGACTCGCGCAAAACCTGTAACCTGTAACGTGTAACTTGTAGCGCAAAACGTAAGATAATGGAAATGAAAAAAAGATATTGGCTGATGGGAGGGGTAATAGGTCTTGTTGCGGTTATTCTTGTCTATATATATTTGTTGTTTACACATTTTCTACCAAACTGTCCCGGCTGTCAGTCATACAGAGGAGTAGACGCGTTCGTTTTTAATATTCGTCATCTGTCTTTTGAGGAAGTGTTAATATTCATTGGTCTTGCTGTAGCATTTTTTGTTGCAGGTTCGGTTGCTGGCTTGCTTTACGACAAAATTAAAAACCACAAAAAGCTAGAAGCTATAAACTAACAGCTAAAAGCTATGAAAATATACATCGGTTCTGACCACGCTGGATACGAACTTAAGAACGTGCTTTTGCGCTTTCTTATCGAGCAAGGCCATGATGTGATTGATTGCGGGCCTTTTGATTATAATGAGCAAGATGATTATCCGGATTATGTCGCGGCGGTTGCGTCGGAGGTCTCGGAGAATTCGAGCGAATGTTTCGGCATTGTTATAGGCGGTTCAGGCCAAGGAGAAGCGATAATGGCAAACCGTTTTCCGAATGTCCGCGCGGTTGTTTTCAACGGGCAGTACAAGCCGACTGATGGGCGCAATGTGCCTGACGAAATTACGTTTACCCGCGAGCATAATAACGCCAATGTGTTGTCTTTGGGCTCGTGGTTTTTGAGTGAACAGGAGGCGAAAGACGCGGTCATTAGATGGCTATCTGTGCAGTTTCAAGGCGAAGAAAGGCACCTTCGGCGCATTCGGAAAATGGAATCTCTCTCGCCGATGATTCGAGGAAGAGATGTTTCCAACTAGCTATGGGCCAAAAGATTATTCCAGCGATATTGCCGGGAAGTTTTGAAGAGCTTAGGGATATGCTTGGCGAAGTCGCGAGTCTCGCACGAACAGTTCATATAGACGCGTGCGACGGCAAATTTACGCCGAGCGTTTCTTGGCCGTATGGCGACGCGGATAGAAAATCGTTTGACGATATTTTGAGCGAAAAGATAGGTTTGCCGTTTTGGGATAAACTTGATTTTGAAGCGCATCTGATGGTGGCGAATCCGGAGAGGGTTGTCGCTGAATGGGTGCATGCCGGCATGTCGCGGATTTTTGTGCATGCCGAGGCAGTGAAAGACATTTCTGCGGCTGTGAAAGAAATAGGCGATTTGACCGAACTTGGAGTCGCGCTCAAGTTTGAGACCTCGCTTGATGCTTTTACGCCTTTCGCGGAAAGCGCGAAGGCACTACATCTCATGAGCATTGCGCGCATTGGCTATCAGGGTGAAGAGTTCCAAGAAGAGGCGATTTCGAAAGTGCGCGAGGCGCACACGCGTTTTCCGAATGTCGAGATAAGCGTTGACGGTGGCGTAAGTCTTGATAATGCAAAAGAGCTTATGGACGCTGGCGCCTCGCGCCTCATCGTCGGCTCGGCGCTATTTAAAAGTGCCGATGTCGTTTCTGCATACAAGGAATTGGTAAAAATTATAGACAACGGTACAACCACTGGTTTCGATTCCGTTCTGTAGAGGTTTGACCTCTACAGGACATCTGTAGAGGTCAAACCTCTACAGAAAGCGGAACATTTTTCTTGTATAATGAAGACGCATGAATATCGCTCCAGACCCCGGTAGTAGAACCTCCAAAGTAGCAGAGCAAATCCAAGTAGTACAGCAGCTGACTTACAGGACATGGCTCGCTACTGGGCACGGCGCGGACGAGGGTATCACTACTGGGCGAGAAGCGGTAAAATTATCTACGTTCCATGGTACTGACTTCAGATAAAATATTTGCTTTAGAGAAAAAGGCTAACCAGCTTCGTCAGCTGGTGATTGAAGCACTTGTTGAGGCGAAATCGGGGCACACCGCTGGTCCGCTTGGGATGGCGGACGTTTTTGCGTACCTCTATTTTCATGCTCTGCGCCACAATCCAAAACACCCGAAATGGGAAGAGCGGGATATTTTAGTGCTTTCAAACGGGCACATCTGCCCTATTCTTTACGCGACGATGTGTCTGGCGGGATATGGAGACGCAAGTGAATTTAAGAAAACGGTGCGGAAATTCGGCAGTAAGTTTCAGGGACATCCACAACGCGAATTTTTTCCGGCGCTTGAGACAAGTTCCGGCCCGCTTGGCGCCGGTCTTTCGCAGGCGATTGGTATGGCGCTTGCGCATCGGATGGACAGGGGAAAATCCGCCGGCAGGTTTTTCTATTGTCTCATGTCCGACGCGGAGTTTGAGGAAGGGAATACATGGGAAGCGATGATGCTTGCCGGCAAAGAGCGGCTTGGAAACCTTATCGCCATAATTGACAGAAATAATATCCAGATAGACGGATATACAGAGGACGTGATGCCGCTTGAACCGTTGCGCGAGAAATTGAAAGCGTTCAATTGGCATGTTCGCGAGGTGAACGGGCACGATTTTCGCGATTTGGACGAAAGCATCAGCGAAGCGAAATTTATTTTTAACCAGCCGAGCGTACTGATAGCACACACAGTTCCCGGGCGCGGCGTTCCAGAGTTTGAACGCAAATACGAGTGGCACGGTCGGTCGCCGAATAAAGAGGAGGGGGAGCGGGCGCTCAAAGCGCTCCGCGCTTTGAGCGCAGAATTATGAGTTAAGAATTAGGAATTATGAAAACGTGGACTAAGATTTTGTTTTATCTTGCAGTCGTCGCGCTTCTGATTTTTATTGTTTACCTGTTGATTTTGTGGGGCAAGATTCCTTGGTACTGGTGTGCAGATTCCATGATGAAGTCGGGTCCAACAGAAGTGTGCGGGTGGTCGTTTGGTGTACCCATATATTAAATGTTCAACCAATCCCTAAAACTGAATACGAAAATTTTTGATTCTGATACGGAACGAGTGGCGATTCGCAAAGGTTTTGGCGATGGTTTGGTAAAAGCCGGAGAACAGGACGAACGGGTCGTGGCATTGTGTGCAGATTTGACTGAATCAACATTTGTCGCGCCTTTTAGAGAAAAATTTCCGCATCGGTTTGTGGAGCTTGGCGTAGCCGAGCAAAATCTTGTGTCGGTTGCGAGTGGCATGGCGGCGATGGGGAAAATCCCGTTTGCGGTTTCGTTCGCCATATTCAGCCCGGGGCGTAACTGGGAGCAGGTTCGAACGACAATTTGCTATAACAACGTGCCGGTAAAAATCATCGGTTCGCATGCGGGAGTTTCGGCGAGTTTGGACGGCGGCTCGCATCAGGCGCTTGAAGACATCGCGCTCATGCGCGTGTTGCCACGCATGACAGTTCTTTCTCCGTGCGACGCGATTGAAGCGAAAAAAGCGACTATGGCTAGCGCAAAAACCGATACCCCCGTGTATATCCGTCTTGCGCGCGAGGCAACGCCGGTCATTACGACAAACGAAACTCCGTTTGCGATAGGGAAAGCCCAGATTCTGTGGAGGTCAGACCTCCACAGCGGCGGCGGTCTGACCTCCACAGAAGGGAACTCTGTTGTAGGCATCATTGCTACCGGTACGATGGTGTATGAGGCGCTTGTTGCGGCGCAGGCACTCGAAAAAGATGGAATTGCCGTTTCGGTTTTAAATCTTGCAACAATCAAACCGCTAGATACCGATGCTGTGCTTTCACTTGCGTGCACTGCGGGAGCGATTGTAACGGCGGAAGAGCATCAGAAAGCGGGCGGAATGGGGAGCGCGGTCGCGGAATTTCTCGCCGAACGGCATCCTGTGCCGATTGAATTTATTGGAGTCAATGATGTGTTCGGGCAGTCCGGGACGTTCGCGCAGCTTTTGGAGCACTACGGACTGAACTCAAAGCGTATTATAGAAGCGGCAAAAAAAGTGATTAAACGAAAATAATGGCAATTAATCCCAGATGTGATTTCTGCAAAAAAGAACTCAAAGAGTTTGGCGGGTTGGTGTTTAGTCCGCCCACGAAGGAAGGAACTGTCAGGAAACTTCATGTGTGCAGGCACTGCTACCGCGAGCTACTAAAAATCACCCATCTGCATGTGTCGGAAATAGAAGATGTGCTTTCGCTTGGTCCTGCTTGGCTTAATTACACGCGGAAAATAAAACCCCGCTCGTCCATATCCCCGTAGCAAGCTGACGGGGTATTAGGCGAGCGGGGAT
>CAYJSB010000045.1:0-6613 GCA_964372805.1 uncultured Candidatus Saccharibacteria bacterium
TCGCCTAATACCCCGTCAGCTTGCTGCGGGGATATGGACGAGCGGGGATTTATTTCAGCGACGAAAACAGGCCCCCCCAACAGTTCCATATATGGAACTGTTGGGGTTTTATTTTTCCGCGTTCATTCCGCGACTGTCCGCGTCATATCCGCATGAGTTTTAGTATTCGCGCATCGAAATTTGCGCATCGACTTTCTTCACAAGATCAAGCACGACTGAAACAACGATAAGAAGCGCTGTGCCCCCTATAGCAAGCGCTGTAATGCCGGTAATAGCACGCATCGCGAGAGGCAAAATTGCCACCAAACCCAAGAACAGCGCGCCCACAAGCGTAATACGCGTCAAAATGCGCGAAATATAGGCTGCGGTAGATTGTCCTGGCCGTACCCCGGGGATAAATGCGCCGTTCTTCTGCAAATTCGTGGAGAGCATATTTGGGTCAAACGTAACCGCCGTATAGAAATAAGTGAACACAACCACAAGGACAAAATACATTATCGAGTACAACCACGTATTAGTCAGAAACGCCGTCGCCGCAGATGAAATCGTCTGCAAAGTCGCGTTGTCGAATCCTGCGAGAAAACTTACTAGCATTTGAGGGAAAAGCAAAATGGAAAGCGCAAAGATTATTGGGATAACGCCGGCCTGATTGAGCCGAAGCGGAAGATATGTTGAAACCCCGCCATACACTTTCATCCCGCGCACGCGCCGAGCATACGTTACCGGTATCGGACGCTCGGCTTCGGTAACTATAACAACGCCAAACACCACAAGAAGCGCGGCGGCAAGAAAACCGAACAGAAGCGGAATCTGCGAGGCATCAAAATTGAACGCAAGCTGTGCCATGCTTGAAGGAGCTTGCGCGACAATGCCCGCAAAGATAAGAAGAGAAACTCCGTTTCCAATGCCGAATTCTGTTATGAGTTCTCCAAGCCACATCAAAAAGACAGAGCCAGCCGTGATAAGCACGAGGTTCGTCAACATATCAAACCCGCTAAGATTGGGAAGAACTTGCTGTCTCTCCAAAAGAGCCATGAATCCGTACCCCTGTATCAAGGCAAGCGGTACCGTAAGCAAGCGTGAATATTGCGAAAACTTCGCACGTCCCGACTCTCCTTCCTCCTGATACAAGGCCTTCAATTTCGGGAAAATCAGCGTCAGAAGCTGCATGATGATGGTTGACATGATATACGGACCCACGCCAAGCATCATGATGGAAAGATTGCCGAGTCCTCCGCCCGAAAAGACATCCAGAAGTCCCAAAAACTGGTTATTCGCGAGAAGTTTTTGCAATTCCTGCACGTCAATGCCCGGAATCGGAATGGTTGCAAGCAGACGGAAAAGAAGAAGTATACCGAGCGTAAAGAAAACACGCTTGCGCAGAACGCTGTCCTTAAACACCATCGTAAGTTTTTCCACAAACGTCTTGAACATTTTATGCGCTTATTGTACCACCTGCCTTTTCAATTTTAGCCCTGGCACCTGAGGAAACCGCACATCCTTTTACGGTAAACTTCTTGGTAAGGTCGCCGACCGACAGTATCTTAATAGCAGGAATCTTGCCTTCTCCTCGCGATACGATTCCTTTCTCCACGAGCGACTCCGGACTCACAATATCTCCGCCAGAAAACTTGGCTTCAAGCTGTTTTACATTCACAGCGAAAGAATCCTTAAAGCGCGACTTGAAACGATAGCCGCGCAATTTCGGAAGGCGCATGATGACATCGCGTATTTCAGGCCGAATCTTTCGGCCAGCGCGCGCTTTCTGCCCTTTGGTGCCTCGGCCTGAAGTCTTCCCTCGCTTTCCTCCGCGCCCAACAGAATGCGAGCTCTGCTTCTTTGTATTTCTTTTTAAGTTATTCAACTGCATAATTACTTTTTATCCGAAACTTCTGTCTCATCTTGAACGGCAATCGCCTCCGGCTTTGCAACAGAAACCCCCGCTCTTAATTTGGACAACGCTTCAATCGTGGCACGCGCGATATTCAATGTATTTTTGCTCGGCGACAATATTTTCGCGCTTATGTCTTTAATGCCCGCAAGTTCCAAAACACTGCGCACGGCGCTTCCTGCCACCATGCCTCGCCCAGCCGCAGGCATTAGCATAACGCGCCCGCTTGAGTATTTGGCTTCTACGCGATGCGGAATGGAAAACGAAGGAGTTACTCTGATCTTTACCATATTTTTCTTCGCTGAACGCATTGCTTTTTCTATGGCAAGCGCGGTGTCTCCGCCCTTTCCGGTTCCAACTCCAACAGAACCGCGTCTATTGCCGAGTATCATAGCAACGCTAAAACTGAACCGCTTGCCTCCCGACGAAACGCGCGTTACGCGGCGGATACTGATGATTTTCTGGTCAAATTCGGAACGCGGACGCGGACCTCTTGTGGAACGGCGAACGTTCTTTTTTCTAAGCGGCGCTCGATCGCGCATGGAATTTGCCATTGGCTTTTGCGCCGCAGCGTCCTGCTTAACTTCAACTTTCTGATTTTTGTTTTCTTCTGCTGGCATAGATTTATAGTTTTAAACCTCCTTCGCGTGCTCCGTCTGCTACTGCCTTTATGCGTCCGGCATACACGTAACCTCCGCGATCAAACACCGCCTTTTTCACCTTGCGCTTTGCTGCCATCTCGGCGACAGCTTTTCCAAGCGCTATTGCCTTTTCAACCATCGTTTTCCCTTTTAGGGACTTCGTCGAAGCAGACGCAATTGTGGCGCCTTTTTCATCGTTAATAAGCTGAGCGTAAAGAAACTTGTTTGACTTGAACACATTAAGGCGCGGGCGCTCTGCAGTTCCGGAAACACGCGTGCGAATACGCGCGTGGCGGCGCTCCCGTTTCAACTGTTTGATATTTTTGCGCCTGCTAATCATGGTTTACCCGCCAAAACTTTCTACTAAATAAAAGGGGCGTGATAAGAAGGCGGTTATCTCGTTATGTTTTTGTATGTTGTATTTTTTCATATTGTGGAAAGTTTAGGTGGATGAATTATACCGCCGCAGTTGCTGCCTTCTTGCCCTGCTTTCGCTTGATAATCTCATCGCTGTAGCGAATTCCCTTGCCCTTGTATGGTTCCGGTTTTTTGAGATCGCGGATTTCTGCGGCAAAACTGCCCACAACCTCTTTATCAATTCCGGAAATTGTCATCGTTCCTTTTTCCGATTTCACGGAAAGTCCTGTCGGGATTTGAATTTTGGTCGGGTGCGAAAATCCCAGAGCAAGAACAACCTCGTTCCCTTTGACTTCCATCTTGAAACCGACGCCTTCTATAATGAGCTTCTTCTCGTACGGAGTATTTACGCCGTTCAGCATATTCTTGAGGTGTGAAGCGTACGTGCCGTAGAGCGCTCTCGTTTCGATAGTATCGTTTTTCTTCGTAAGCGTGACGGATTCGGCGCCGATTTCCATTGCAATAACCGGCTTGAATTCGCGCGAAAGCTCGCCCTTCGGGCCCTTTACAGTTACGACCCTTCCGGACATGCTCACTTTCGTGCCTTTCGGTATTAAAATCGGTTTTTTTGCTAATCGGCTCATGATTGTATTACCAAATCTTAAAAAGCACTTCTCCGCCGACTTTTTCTCTGCGTGCCGTGCGGTCGGTCATAAGCCCTTGAGGAGTTGAAAGAACAATGCGTCCGAGTCCGTTTAAAACCGGATAGAGCCGTGTTGATTTGCTGTAAACGCGACGCGACGGCTTTGATATGCGAGAAATACCGTTTATCTTGCTCTGTCCAGCCTCGTCATACGCAAGCGTAACTTCAATCAGCTTCGCCATGTGTTTGCCTTTTCGCTCTATAGCGGTCAGGTATTTCTCTTTCTGAAGCAATTCGGCGATAGCGGCGATAAGTTTTGAATACGGGAAAAGGACCGACGGTTTCTTGGAAATTCCCGCGTTCTTTAATTTCGCCAAAAAATCTGAAACGTTGTCTTTTACCATTTGATTGAGGAAGTTTTTTGAAAATCGCTCATATGCAAGGCGTGGGCGAGGAGCGAATCGAGCAATAGGTTGGCTATTGTGAGGGAGCACCGGAGCCCGCAACGCAGCAGATGACGATTTTCAGAGAACTCTACCATGATGATTTCTTGATACCCGGTATCATGCCTTCGTTCGCGTACTCGCGGAAACAAATGCGGCAGAGTCCGAAATCGCGCATAAACCCGCGCTTACGACCGCACCTAAAACAGCGCCGAACCACGCGGCTCTTGAATTTCGGCTTTTTCAGCGACCGTACGTATGTGGATGTTTTTGCCATTGCTTCGCCGCAGACTTACGCAGACTGGACGCCGACAGCCGCAGAAGGATTTCTTTTCCGCGTTAGTCCGCGTGCGTTCTGCGTTATTCCGCGCATTTTTTAACAAAAAATGGAGCTGGTTCGGTGGGTATCCCCCACTTTTATGCATGTAGGCGACGTTTGTCTCCTGTGCGAAACTAAATCGCTTTGCTATGCATCCTTTTGCATCCGGTGTGCAAAAGTGGGGGATTCCAACAGTGCCAACTAATGTAAATACCTCAAAACGCTATCTATTAGCGTTTTGCCATACTAACAAAAGGAAGCTGGAGTGTCAAATAAAAAACTTAGGGCTGAGTGCTTGTGGCTTGATCGGGTGATTCAAATGCTGATGTCGCCTCCATCGGAGGAATCGGCGTCCATAAAAGAAATTAGTCTGAAAGTCATAGCAGAATTTGTAGACGAAGGATCCGAGGCCATCCCCTCGACAATCAGCTTGTATCTCTTTCCAACCTCAAAACCAAGATATGTCGGGTCCTGGCTTGTCGTAAGGAAAACCGCTTTTCCACCTAAATCAATCAGTTTTCCGCTTGCGTCACGATTCACTTGGTTGTCTTCCGAAACATAGACTTTGTCAAAGCACGGTTGCGGTATATTTTCGTCGCACATACCGAAAAACAGGACATACCCCTCTGTACTCAATTGTCCGGTGTATGGAACGTCTGACGACGTAAAACTCGCGTTGAGCTCTTGTATCGTATAAAAATTGCTTTTAACCGCCTCTTGTTGAATCGGTTGCTCCGTAACCGGCAAGGATGATTTATTCATCAGCTGATCGTACAACGTTATGATTTGCGGCAAGAAATAATAAACCGCTCCGCCAATCAGGAGAAGCAGGATTACGGTAACAACAAAGCCGGCATGGCCGTGGCGCTTTGGAGGTACGCTAGTTGCCATCTGCGGCTGTTGTTGTAGTTGTGGTTGTGGTTGTGACTGAATCCTTGGTTGTATTTGATACCTTGCTTCAGAAACGGGCCCGCCTTGAAATTGCCCGAGCGTAACCTGCGGACCGGCCTGCCACGCTTGCGAGGGCTCTGCGGCCTTAGGTGGCGTAAAGCTCGGTACTTTGGGAGGAATTGCTGAGTTTACGTCAGTAATGTTCCATCCAACTTTCAAAAGCTCTGTGCGAATAGCGTCATCCGACATGCCAGAAGCGCGAGCTTGGGCTATATATTGCATGAGTTCAGGAGTAATCGGCATGCAAGTATAATAACACAACAACCAAATCTCGCTCTTATAACTACTGCCTCCTCCTGTGGATATCCGCCTCTCATATCTTCTCCTCCACAATTGGAATGCTATAGCGTCCTAATTATGGTATACGGTAAACTATAAAATGGGCTTCAACTATCGCGGTTGCGCCACACCGTCAAAACGAAAACACCGCGGCGGCGGGGTTTTTCACTAACTTCACCAAAGTATTTATGATTTCTTAATCGGAAATCCGAGGTGAGTTAGAAACGCTTGCGCAATTTTTTTATCTTTTGCGGTCGTCACTACCGTTACCGCAAGCCCGAATACATCCTTGATATCCTCGTCAGCGGTCTCCGGGAAAATAGTGTGCTCGCGAACGCCAATGGTTAAATTGCCCATTTCATCAATCGCGGAAAGCGGAATGCCTTTGAAGTCCTTAGTGCGAGGCAACGCGATATTGATTAGGCGGTCGAGAAAATCGCGCATTTGAGAACCACGCAACGTCACTTGATATCCCACAGTGTCGCCTTCGCGTACCTTGAAAGACGCAATTGACTTTTTTGCCCCGCGTATCGCCGCTTTCTGTCCCGTAATTTTTGCGAGACGGTCTGCGACTACTTCATTTTTCTTCTTATCTTTGAACGATCCTGTACCGACGCTTACCACCACTTTCATGATGCGTGGCGATTGCATGGGGTTCGTGAGATTGAGCCCGGCCTTTAGTGACGAGAATGCCGTATTTTGTTTTTCGCGTATCGTTTGCATTTTGCATTTTATAAAGTTGCTCCACTTTTCTTGGTAACGCGGATTCGCTTTTCACCGACAATCTTTATCCCAACTCGCGAAGGTTTGCCATTTGAAGGATCGGCAATCGCAACATTGGAAACGTGAATCGGAACCGCCTTCTCAATAATCTGCCCCTTTTGATTGCTTCGTGTCGGACGCTGGTGTTTTTTGCGCACATTAACACCTTCAACAATAATTTTCAACAGAGCCGGGAACGATTTTATCACCTTTCCGCTTTTGCCCTTATCGGCTCCTGATATTACAACCACATTATCTCCTTTTTTAATATGCATGATAGATTTTTAACGAGCGAGCGTTAGCGAACGAGTATAAAAATCATCACCC
>CAYJSB010000046.1:0-6574 GCA_964372805.1 uncultured Candidatus Saccharibacteria bacterium
ATGATTTTTACTTGCCCGCCAAAATTTCGGAGAAATTTAGGCGGGCAAACTCGCTAACGCTCACTCGTTAAAAATCTATCATGTCAAAGCAGAAAATTGAACAGCAGAGAAACTGGTACGCTATTCATACCTACGCTGGATATGAGAACGCGGTTGCGCGCAATCTAAAACAGCGCATTGAGTCGCTTGGCATGGAGGGCAAAATTTTTAGCGTTGTGGTGCCGACCGAAAAGAAAATAAAAGTAAAGGGGAACAAGCGGGTGGAAGAGGAAGAAAAAATATATCCGGGCTATATTTTGGTAGATATGATTGTTACCGATGATTCGTGGTACGTGGTGCGCAACACGCCTCGCGTGACTGGATTCGTCGGCTCCGGCATTTACCCTGTGCCACTGAATAAAGACGAGATGGAAACGCTGTTCAAGCGCATGAACTCGGATACTGTCAAGCACACGATAGACCTTGCTATTGACGACGCGGTTTCAATTGTCGATGGTCCGTTCAAGGATTTTGAGGGCAAGGTCGGAGAAGTGGACGAAGAGCGCGGCAAGGTCAAGGTGCTAGTTTCTATGTTTGGCCGCGAAACGCCCGTGGAGCTAGATTATTTGCAAGTCAAGAAAATTTAATTTGCATTTTAATTTTTTAATTTTTATTTAACTATCATGGCAAAGAAAATTGTACGAAAATTGAAGCTGACCATTGAGGGAGGAAAAGCGAACCCTGCTCCTCCTATCGGGCCTGCCCTTGGACAGGCAAAGGTGAATATCGGAGAGTTTGTTAAGCGTTTCAATGATGGCACGAAAGAAATGCAGGGCGAGCTTGTGCCGACAGAAATCGCTGTGTATGAGGACAAGACGTTTGATTTGCGTTTCAAGACTCCTCCGGCGGCGCACCTTCTAAAAAAGGCGGCCGGGATAGAAAAAGGTTCTGGCAAGAGCGCGCAGGCAAAGGCCGGTTCTATTACTCGCGCACAGCTTAAGGAAATCGCCGAGAAGAAACTGAAAGATTTGAACGCGAACGACGTTGAGGCCGCGATGAAGATTGTTGAGGGCTCGGCGCGATCTGCCGGAATCGAAGTAAAATAATATTTTTTGAGATACACCGAGCTCTCGCTTACGAGGGCTCGGCGTTTTGCTTTCCATGTTTCTCTGTAGTAGTATGCCGTTTAGATTGGAGAAATTTATGAGAAAGATCTTTTACTTGAGCGCCGGCATTGAACGTGGTGAAAACGGAAAAATCACCGCAGCCTACCCTCCCATTCTCTCTAGATGGTTCGAGCAACTGAATCGGGCAGGAGCAGATGCATCGTTTCTTGTCTTTCATGAAGATGTGTTCGGTTGGCGTGCCGACCCGCAGATGGCGTGTGACGGGATAATTATCGTTCATTTGTGGCCGCAAAGAGTTCGGTACAATTTTCTGTCTGTTCCCAGAAATGGCACACGCGAACTCGGTATGGTGCCTGTGCTCTTCGTTACGCTTTCAGGCATCAATAACTCAGGAACTATTGTGGGGGTCAATCCCGGCCTTTTCATTTTCGCTCCTGCGGATGATGCCGAATACCTTGAAGAAGCTATGGGTCACTTACTGGATTTTTGCCAGTAACAACACACGGCCAAAACCGCGGCGCGATGAGAAATCGCACCGCCCTGCCCCGTAGCGAGCCATGCTCTGCTACGGGGTTTTCTTTTGAAGAAACTAGATTTTGTAACGCTCTTTCAGTTCCTTGATTTTTCCTTTCATGACGAGCGCGGCTTCGGACGGTTGTTCCTTCCCGGCGCCTTCCACGATATCTTTCTGATGGAATTTATGTTTTCGCGGTTTTTTTACGGGTTCGGTGAGTTCCTCAAACGCAAGCTGGCAAATTCTCTCTCCTGGATAAAGCCGAACAACCTGCGCGTTCGTGTTATTTCGCACAGGGAGCGCAAGTGTCCCTTCATATCCGCAATCTATGATTCCGGTCAAATCAAGCGATAATCCTTTGCGGTTTGTGGATGAGCGCGGATAAATAACCGCCATTAGATCGTTTGGTAATTTAATAGTTTCTAGAGTTGAAACGAGTATAAACTCGTGCGGTAGAAGTTCAAAGTATTGTCCCTCTTCAAGCTCTACGACGTCATAACAATCGAGTCCAGCTTTATTGAAATGGGTTATGGTGACGGTTTCACGCCCCCGTTCGGTTATCCGCCATTGTTTTGGTACGAGGAATGTAAAACCCAATCGCAGATCTACAACGTGGTCGTGCAATTGAAAAGAATCAAGTTCGGGCTTGAAATGCAAGTCTCCACTTTTCAGTCGCTCACGTATTTTATTATTAGTCAATACTGCCATGGTATTAATATCAAAAATTAAAAATCTAATATCAGAAATATGTTTTGTAAATAAGAAGCGCTCATGTTTTATCTGGCTTCGTTATCTTTGATTTTTGATGTTTGCATTTTGATTTATATCGTACTCCAATAATACGCTTCCGCCGGCGAGTTGTTTAGTTGCGACAAGCGATATCGGCAGGTTTAATTTTTCGCTAAAAAGCGGCACGCCTTTTCCAAAAAGCACCGGTTCAACCGTGATATACATTTTTTCTAGACATCTTGCCTGCGCAAATAGCGTATAAATGGAGGCACCACCACAGATGGCTACTTCAGAAAACCCACGTTGCTCCAATTCTTCAAGCAATTTGGCGGGCGCTTTATTCGTTGTCTCAACCCCCGGATAAGTTTTTCCGCTTTTTGTATAAACAATTGTCGTGCGGCCCGGAAGTGGTTTGCCGATAGTTTCAAAGGTCTTTGAGCCCATGATAATTACGCCGGCTTGTTTTGTTCTTTCCTTGAAAAACTCTTTGTCGGCCTTACTAGTCCATGACATTGAGGTGCTTGAAGAATCACGGGCAATAAATCCGTCCGCCGATAGAGCCGCTATGAGAAATGATTTCATACAACTATTTTAATGCCTTTAATCGGGTCCATTGGGTGATACTGTTCTGATAGATTCGTAACGATTTCGTCAACGAGCTTTCTATCCAATTTTTCTGCCCGAGCGAATGAATTTTTTGGCAGTATTAGCTTTATTTTTGCGTGATTGTTTTTCCGCTTGATAATCTCATCTGCCGCAAAATAATGAGAGTCATAAATATGCGCGTTCGAAATGGAGTGTGAATAGATGCCGGGCTTAACGCGGAGCCTTTCTGCAAGAATTGACGCAAGGAGTGCGAACCCCGCCACATCGGCCGGCGTACCCAGAATAATGTCATTAGAACGGATGATGTTGTGAAAGTGCAGTCGTCCGCCGATTATGTTAACGGTGAACGTATAGGGGCAGGGGACATTCTTTTTTTTGAAGAGCGACAGACCGTCTTGTGCGGGGTCCCATGTAACGATAACGCCGTGGCGCGAGCTCTGTTCTTTTTCAAGCAGTTCAATCAAAAGTTTTAGTTGATCTCGGCCAAAATGTTTTCGCCAGCGATATCCATAGGCAACCGTGACCGTGTCGCCGGGATTCGTGAAATCGTCCCATATCTTAGTGAAATCGCGGAGAAAGATAGCCGGCTTGCGCTGACCGGAAATGAACCAAACCTGCTCGGCAACGAACATTTTTATCGGTATCTTGCGAAGCGTGAGGATTGGAAAACCATCCTTTTCAAGGTCGGTTTGGAAATGAACACCAGGTAGGGCTTTTGTCTCGTGCTTTGTCCTCTCGGACATCTCTCTGATTCCTCGCGTCATAATGTCGGAAATCAGGTTCTGATAGATTTCGTCAAATCTTGTCATGTTGCACGCATTATAGCGCGTGTATATAATTCGCCAATATGAAAGGTCGCTCGGGAGTCCATTTTCAAAACACGAATATCCGCCTGCTAGCGGATTTCTCCGCTCGGTCCGTCGGCCTTGCGCGAGGTTTTGAAAATGGGCTCACTCGCTTGTAGTTTAAAATTGTGCTGAAACTTTCAACGCTAAAAGCATCATGGTAATCAAGTATCCGTATTTGCCGGAAGGAAAGCACATTTTATATGTTTCAGACGGCAATCCTTTTATGCAGGAAGCAAAGCATGCCTGCAATGGATTGTCGACGGAATCAAAGCAGCCTACGGGGGCGGTTTTAGTCAGAGATGGAAAGATTATAGCGCGTGCCGCAAACGAGTCGCGCATAAAAAACGTCTCTTTGCTCAAGCTTCACAACCGACTCTGTATGCGCAAACTGCTTCATGTCCCGACTGGTACGCACTATTGGGTTTGTCCCGGATGCGCGGCATATCGTCAGCACGCGGAAAGCAGAGTAGTTCGTGCCGCACGCAACGATGGCATCAAAACTGATGGGGCGGATTTGTACCTGTACGGCCACTGGTGGTGCTGCAAACCGTGTTGGGATGCGATGATTTCTGCCGGCATTCGCGATATCTATCTTCTCGATGGGAGCGATAAGCTGTTTAATCGCGGTTCGTCAGAAAACTGGACTGGGGAAAATAGGTAAAAGTTATGCACAGAACGTATTGACGAGAATTTTTGTGATGATATTCTGATTGACGGCAGCACTCTTCGGTTGCCAACTACGGTAGCCCGCGCACATCCTTCGGGAGTTGTATGTGCCCGGGCTTTTCTTTTCTGCGTTTTACTGGCCGTCAATCTTCGGCTGGCGCTCCACATTAGACCACTTCGTGTCTAACGGGGCAGGGCGCGCGAATACCGCGGCTACCTGTCCCGTGAGAAGCCGTGAGGCTTCGTTCTGGATTCGCCGCTTGCGCTTCGCGTGATAATTCTCTCGCAGACTTCTAACGGGGCGAGTGAAACTATTACAGCACCAAGAGTAAGTGACTATGCGGAATCGTCGGTGTCGGTTACTTAAAGGACTTATCAAAGAGGTACATTTGGCTATAGTATCTATCGGTCTCAAGATTCCGTAATTATCCCGATGGTTCGTTGGTTCATGTTGTACTACGTACTAACTCTACGGTAGCGTAGAGTTAGTACGTAGCGGTCAGCTTTGCACAATATACGGATCGGGTGTTAGTTGCGCGACAAGCCGAATTCTTGTAACAGCGTCTTTTCACCCTCCATTTCTTCAACAACAAGATATAACAACTCTTTGCCGATTTTAAAGTCTGCTTTCAGGAGCGCAATAAGATCGTCGCAGGGGTAGGGGTACACCCACACACTATCCTGCAGGCGGACAAAGCCAATTGCCATCAATGTTCTGCGTACCCTATCCCGCAACGGTTTTCGATATTCTGGTATGTCAAAAATAAGCATCCGCCATTTTTTGTCCCAGCGGCGCGGTTTTTTTAATTTAAAATCGTGCAATTCCAGCCGCCTTAGCTCGCGTTCTCCTTCCGAAGTTAATCGCAGAAACCCATCAGTGTTTTTGGAAAGCAGTCCCACGTCAATGAGGTGGTCGCGCGCGCGGTTTATTCGGCTTATGTACCGATAGCCGCGCTTTAGGTCTATAATCCCAAGCTTCGCGAGCGCCTGCACCGCGTTCGGTGCTGCCGCGGCAAAAGCAAGTAACCCCACCGTTCCAACGGCGGCGAGCACGAATTTTTGAATGTTTTCCCGTCGCGCCCGCTTTTTTACTCGCCGCTCCAATTCACCGGTGGCGCTGGCGGTTTTATTTGAGTTTGAGGATTTTTGTACTTTATTTGAGTTTGAGGATTTTTGTACAGGTGTCTTCATATGTACTAACTCTACGCTATAGCGCGAAGTTAGTACATATTGACAGAATAGCAATGGTGTGTAGAATGAGGAGCGGAAGATAAGAAATGCGGCTGGTTGAGTGACCAGAAGCGCGTTTCCGTTTGAAATAAAGCAATCTTCATTGCTTATAAAGAACCAATAGGTTTCCAAGAAAGGTTGAATACTATGAATGATAAAGACTTGTCCGTGTTGGCCGGGATTCAAGCTGCCGTGCGTAAATTTCAGTCACTTCTCGCAGATACTTCCTGTGAACTTGTGCATTGCGCGCAAACAGCGGTTGAAAGTCAAGCGACTATCTACAATGACAATGCCGCCGCTGTTATTTTACGTGTAGAAGAAAAACGGTTACTCCCTCCAGATAAATTGCATCTGTTGCAGGGCATCGCGCAGAATGCTTGTGTGGCTCGTAATTTACTTGTCGCCAAGACGCGAACCTTGCTTCAAGAAAGGGCAGAATGGTTCAAGCTTGTCATTGGCGGTGTTCCTTTGGCGGAAATTCCAACGGAAGAAGTAGCCGCTGAATCAATCGCAAAAGGCGCAATTGAGGAAATGGCTGTTATCTCCGCGCGGGCAGGTTCTGAAGCCTCGACTTTCTTGCCGGAGTCTTTCTTGGTGGGCATCTGGAACGAGAGACTCCCCATCATAGAAGAGGCTGGAAGAAAGTATGTGGCAGAAATGGAGGCACGAATGCTTAGATCGAAAAGTAGGTTCGATGAGTTTTCTGAAAAGCTTAAGGACCTAGACGTTCCGGCACTGGGCGAAGTTGAGGCGGTCATGTCCAAGTGGAAAGCACAACTTGAAATTACCCTCGAGGCTTTTAAAGTCATCGTTGGTTCCGGAGCCTAATGAACACTGCTTCGCCGGCGAGTCTTACTCGCCGGCTTTTCTTTTTG
>CAYJSB010000047.1:0-977 GCA_964372805.1 uncultured Candidatus Saccharibacteria bacterium
ACGGAGTATTTATAATCAAGCTTCCTCCGGGGCTACCGTTTTGCGCCGTTGAAACAGAACCAAAACCAATTGCCGCCAAAACAGAAACCGGTCCGAAGGCCGCCACTGACAAAACCACAGCCATTACAATACCCGCCGTAAAAAGCCGAAAAACAAAACTCTGTGTTTCTTGGTGTATCTTACCGAAGTTACGGAAAAACTTCCTGAAAATAGCCCGAAGTGGTGCCGTTATATGTACCTTTTTTATAATAGTGAAAAATAATGAAAACATTGACATTAACCCAGTATAAGCATATAAAAACTTAATTGCAAGACACAACCTTTTTGTTTTTTCTCCGCAATCTACCACAAAAATTTCCCTTCTCCGGCAGTGGGACAAACGGGAAGCGGTTGATGGGAAAGAGCACCTAGCCCCCTTTCTCTTTTTCTCCTTTCCCCCGCTTTTCCATGATCCAGTCCATATTCCATTTCACAGTTTGTTCACACGCCTTCCACAGCAACAAAACCTTGCCGCACGCGATGAAAGGGTTGCGGCGTAAGCCGCAACCCGTTCCCGTCTTTCTACTCCTTCTTTCCCTCGTCGCAACCGCACCCACAGGTACCATGTTCATTCTTGTGCACGTGGTTGCACGCGGGACATTTTGTTTCGTCAGCCATATTTGTAATTAGTAAACCAATAAAAGGGGTTCCCCGAGCAGGATAAAGTATACACTGAAGCGACAATATATAGATCAACAACAAAAAACCAAAAAAATTCTGCTAAATCCTCGTCAAAATAACCGAGGAGCACACAGTTTTTCCACAAGTAATCCACTTCGGCAATAAATTTGATTCATTACGCTTTGTAAGATAAGCTGGAAACCTTGGGCGGTTAGCTCAGTTGGTAGAGCAGTGCTTTTACACAGCAAAGGCCGCAGGTTCAAGTCCTGCACCGCCCATTGGTAGCCCCGCAACTGCTTGCGGGGCGACAGGACTTG
>CAYJSB010000047.1:1077-6164 GCA_964372805.1 uncultured Candidatus Saccharibacteria bacterium
ACCGAGTCAGCGAGGTCGAAAACCACCCGCGGCGGTAGCCGAGAGTCCTGCACCGCCCATTGGTAGCCCCGCAACTGCTTGCGGGGCGACAGGACTTGAAAGGGTTATCGTTACCGAGTCAGCGAGGTCGAAAACCACCCGCGGCGGTAGCCGAGAGTCCTGCACCGTCCATATTACAAAAATCATACGATATATCGTATGATTTTTGCACGCACTTTTCCTTGAAAAATTCGTGCCACCTACCTATTCCCCCCGGAGGGAATCGAAACTTACAGTTTCGGTACCCCGATTGGTCCACCGTTGGCGGAACTCAATCGGGCTTCGATTCCCCCACGCAAGCACGCCCGTGCTTGCTCTTTGTAAAATTTAACTTTGTTTAATTTTCCCCCCGGAGGGAATCGAAACTTACAGTTTCGGTACCCCGATTGGTCCACCGTTGGCGGAACTCAATCGGGCTTCGATTCCCCCACGCAAGCACGCCCGTGCTTGCTCTTTGTAAAATTTAACTTTGTTTAATTTTCCCCCCGGAGGGAATCGAACCCCCATTAAAAGGTTAGAAACCTTCCGTTCTATCCATTGAACTACGGGGAGACACCTTCGCTCTTACTTTCATATCTCGCACTACATGCTACATGCTACATGATTTATGTCTACCGCGACGGGTCGGGAAGCGAGTCGGGGCTGTTCAAAAGACTTTCAAATTGGACGCGCTTCTCTTCGTAATATGTAATGACACGATTAAGTTGTTTCTCCGGTAATAATTCTGGGGCATTACCTTCCAACGCAGGCACTGTGCTCGCACTCGGACGATATGCAATAGTAACGAGCAAAAGAATCGCAGTAAGAATGAAAAATCCAGCCAAAACAAAAAGCCAGTCGAGAGACGGTCTTTCGCCAAGACGGTACCCGCCGCTCTTCATAGTGCCCGCTACTTTATTTTTTATATTTTCAAATATCATGGCAATGATTCCTCGCTCTTCAAAACTTTGATAGTAAAAGATCCTTTCCAGTCGCCGCGCGCCTTCTCTGATGGGGTCGGAGAGCTTACTTTTTCAACAACGGCTCTTATTAAATCGGCGCGATATGGCAAGCGCTCAAGGAGCGAGAGAAACTGATATATTTCAGTCCACGACCCGTTTGCCGAAAGAGTAACTTGCAATCCTTCCCACTTTGCTCCGTCTAGCCCAGGATATCCCGCGCCACTCACTAAGTCGGTACTCTCATCAACGCCGACACGTGTCGCTAGGCTCTCGAGCTCTTCAAGAAAACCGACAACTTCATCGTCGGTCAAAAAGTAACCGCTAACTTTTTCAATCTCAACTGTTTTTTTGGAAAGCAGACTTTCGATATCTTTCAAGCGGGAAACTGAACTCCCCGATTCAATTGCTTTACTCCGCTCTTTCGCGATAACGCCAGAAACATAATTTGTTCCATACCACAGTCCGACATAGAAAACCGCGCCGAGCGCCAAAAGCACCACATTAAATATCATCTTTGATTTTGTATGTGATTTTCCGAACATATTACTTTTGTTTTTCTTCTACCCCTCCTTTTTCCGTCGTGCCAACTTCTGACTTCCTGGCCAATGTTAACACTAAAGAAAATTCTATATTTTCTTTTTTGTTCAAATTGGAAATCGGCAAATCTACATTCGAAAACGTGCCGTTTTCGGAGAGGCGTTTCAAGAATGTTGCGAAACTCTCGCGGTCGCGCGCAACTCCCGAAAGCACGATTTTCTTATCCGACTTACTGTCGGCATTGAAGGAAAAACCGTTTAATGTAATTTTCTCAGTTTTTTGCAGCGTGATGAGCCGAATCGCTTCCGAAAAAAGAATCGGCGTCTCTTCTCTTTGCGGACCAACAACCATCAGTGTTGCGCGTATGCCGTCTAAATTAGCTAATATCTCAGCGCCCCTCTGGTCTTCTTCGGTTTGAAGCGGCTTTTCTTCATTACGATAATTTAAGAAATAATCCGTCCCGACAGACGCGGCTTCAGGCAAGAGAGTTACAGACGCTATAATGGTTGAGAAAAACAAAAACAGACTTGCGACCGAGATAAATCGCAGCCTATACTCGCTACGGAGCTTATCTTTATATTCTTCTGGCAACAAATTTACCATCTATTTCGTAGAGATAGGCCGATAACCGAAGCGTATGCAAGCGATTCCTTGCGCGAAATCGGAGGAATGTAAGAATCAAAAGAAAATACGTTGCACCACACATTTCCAAGTGTGACGGGGAGGCCGAGGTTCGCCTCAAGATACTCCGGCAAACCCTGCAACCCAGACTCTTGCCCGCACAGTACCACCCTCGCAACCTGCTTCCTCTCATCAGAATAACGCTCAACGTGCGTATCCCAATATGACATTAGCTTGCCTACCTCGTCTTTGAGCGCCGAAAGAGTGTTAATAAGAGAAAAGAAAAGTTCCGCGTCTTCTTTTCTTCTGGTTATCCCATGCTCATCTTTAACTTTTCGCGCTTCCGCGTCGGAAACCTTAAAATATTTTTTGATAGCTTCTGTCAGCGCATCTCCTCCGACATTGACTGCCGAAGTAAAATGCACCGTGCGGCGCGAAATAAGATAGAGTCCAGTCTGGCGCTCGCCAAAATTCACAATAATAAGTGGAGTATTGTCTCCAAAAGGAATGACCGAGTTTGCTACAGCCTGAGCTGACACCTGGAAAGAAACTGGCGTTAATCCTGCAGACACAAAAAAATCAAGGTAGCGGGAAATAAGGTGCCGCGGCATAACGGAAACGCTTACAAGGTGGCGCTTCGCGACGGTGTCCGTTTTAATTATTTTATAATCAAACACCGCTTCCTGCGGACGAATTGGTACATGCTCCTCAAGTTTTAGTTCAAGGGCTTGGCGTATTTCATCGGTTCTTAATATCGGCACATCTGTACTGAATATATAGGCTTTCTCTTCCGGCAAAGCCACAGAAACAAGCCCCAGTTTATGCTTTTCGCGTATCGTCTGTAAGAATTTCCTTACGATATCGCCTGACGGAAACTCCTCTTCATTGGCGGCTTTAGACAGCTTGTATTGCCCATAACGACCGATTGCATAACTATCCCCTTGTGTACGCAACTCAAGAAAACGTATTCCTTCGGGAACTAGTTCAAACCCGACAGACGGCATCGTCAGAAAATCTGGCGCCGGAAAACGTTTGAGAAAACTGTTTAGCGTGTTCGGCATGGTTGGTTTGTTGTATTATACCGCGCGCGGACAAAAACGCGCACTGCTATCTTGAGAGGCGTCGCCGAACAAATGCCGATATTGTTGGCAGAAAAGACAAAACAATAATGGCAATAATGATGGGGATAATGTATCTTTCGGCGTCAGGTATCGCGCGCCCCAGAAAATAACCGCCAAAACAAAATATAAACGACCAAAGGGCGGAACCAATCACGTTATAAGTCGCGAATGTGCTGTAGCGCATATTTCCTACGCCTGCAATAATCGGAGCGAAGGTGCGCACGATTGGGAGAAAACGCGCGAGTACTATGGTTTTTCTACCATGTTTTTCGTAAAACGCCTGCGCTTCAGCAATGTGTTTTTTATGGAAGAAAAAAGAGTCCTCGCGTGAAAATATCGCCGGACCAACCTGTTCCCCGAACATATACCCGAGAGCTCCCCCTATTGAAGCGGCCAAAAAACAGCCGATAGTTAAAAGCCATAGTGAAAAATATCCCTGCGAGGCAAGAAGCCCAGCCATGAACAAAAGCGAGTCGCCCGGGAAAAAGAACCCGAAGAAAAATCCGGATTCAATAAAAACAATAGCAAATACGCCGATAAGGCCGACTGTTCGTATGAGAAATAGCGGGTCAAGAAGGTCTGACATTTTAGTGAACTGCGCTTCCCGGAGCTACCGACTGGTCAATGTATAAAAGTGAAAAAGCGCCGGCTTCTCCCGCCGCAAGAATCATTCCTTGGCTTTCAAGCCCCATGAGTACGCGAGGTTCTAGATTGAATGCAAAAGCGCAAATTCGGCCCACAAGAATGTTCACATCATGAAAATACGGCGCGACGCCGGCGATGATTTGGCGCGTCCCAAATTCGCCGAAACTCACTGAAAGTTTAACGAGTTTTTCGGAATTCAAAACACGCTCGGCAGAAATTATTTTTCCGGCACGGATTTCTATTTTTTTGTAGTCCTCGATTGTGGCCATTATTTTGTTGAATGCCTTTCAAGGTAACTTTTGAGAATAAGCGCCGCGGCTGAAGCATCGTTCATGCTGTTCTTGCCCTGTATGCGTCCCGCCTCAACGCTTGTGTAAAACTCCGGCTCAAGATAAACGGGGATTAAAATCTGTGCCTCGAGGGTGTCGCGTAAAAACATGATTTCTTTCTGGATTTCATTCTCACGGCCGTTTAAATCGCGGGAATCGCCGATAACAATGCCGTCCGCCTGTTTTTCAAGACAAAGCGCTTTGATGCTTCCGATAAGGTCAGGTCCATTTGCCCACACCCCATGGGGCAATGCGAATTTCCCCGTCTCATCGCTCACCGCGATTCCAACGCGTTTTTTGCCGTAATCAATACCGATGAATCGCATAGAAAACAGTATAACCTGTAACATGTAACTTGTAACATACGCAACATGGTATCATAGAAAAAACTCGTTGAAATACAGCTGGTTTTCGGATAAGCTAAACAGCAAGGAGTGGTGCTCCGAATGGTAAGGAACCGGTCCTGAAAACCAGAGTATCCGAAAGGGTGAGAAGCGAAACTTCCAGCTTCGCAAGACCGGAGCGCGCCGGCGCGAGGTAGGGCTGAAAGATTTTTCAGCAGAAAAATACTTTTAGCCCGCGAGTTTGTTCGAAAACTTATTAGCTCCAGTGCGGAGAGGTGGCAGAGCGGCCGAATGCACCGCACTTGAAATGCGGAGTCTCCGAAAGGGGACCGTGAGTTCGAATCTCACCCTCTCCGCACTGGAGCTAAAGTTTCAACTCTCACCCTCTCCAAATCCCACCTCCTTTGCAGATTGATACTTCCTGTTCTGAAGGAGAAGTCGCACGCAAACAGGCATTGTAAAAGAGCGTTAGGAGTGATATATTTCGCATATGGCGCACAAACCACTCAT
>CAYJSB010000048.1:0-5359 GCA_964372805.1 uncultured Candidatus Saccharibacteria bacterium
GCGCCACACAAGCAGTGACGATAAAAATATCACCGTGGATAGAAACGCCGAGATAAAGCTTATTCAGCAAACAACCGTTTTTCTACTTTTCATTTGCTCCCACCAAGAATCGAACTTGGATCTCGAGCTTCGGAGGCCCGTGTTCTATCCATTAAACTATGAGAGCGTACAAACACAATAAACCATGCGCTCTCATTTGGCAAAAGCTAGAGCACGGCCTGCGCGACGCTCACAAGCGCCAAAATTCCCGCGAAATGCAAGACAAAAATAAGCGGGAAAAGATATTTTACTTGCACGCGCGAAATGCCGAGAAGCACCAGACCAAATTCGTCGGGCAGTGGAGATGCGATTGCAAACGCCCCCACTGCCACGATCAACCACTTCAAAAACCCGAAATGAAAGAGCGACAAAACGCGGTGGCGAAATTTCGGCTTTAAAGTTCCTTTGATGTCTTTAGAAATATCGTTCCGCACAAATGAAAACATAATAAAATCAACGAGGACCGCCCCGCATGCGCCCCACAGTGCGATATCAAAAGCAGAAAAAGAACCTGACAGCGCTACGAGCGCGACCGAAGCCGGCGCAATAGTAAGAACAGAAGTAAAAAACATGCCGCTTAAAAACGCCGCAAATATCTGCATGCCTGCGGTCATTTCCAAAAAACGTTCAACAATCCCAAGCTGAACCAGCAAAATCGCTACGGCGATACTGCCGATCAATATAAAAAGATCCCTCAATAAATGCCTCGCGTGGCTTTTCCTCATGGTATTTAGTATACCCCAGCACTAACAGTGGCGTTAGTGCTGGGGTATAACAGGAAAGCTGGCCAAAATCCGGTCTTACCCACCATGTAATTGGACGGCGTTCGTTGGTTGCGTATAATGGATGGCACTTACTATACAAAAACATATTCATTACTTTATGGTAGCTCCACCAATACACCCAGATGAACAGAACCGCATGAAAGCCGTAGAACGTCTGCAAATTTTGGATACGCCTCTTGAAAAACGTTTTGACGCTATCACAAAAGAGGCGGTGAAACGACTCAATGCGCCAATATCAACCATTTCAATAATCGATAAAAACCGTGAGTGGCGCAAGTCGTGCGTTGGTTTGGGCAACGTCGATAGACCAAGAAATATATCTTTTTGCGGGCATAGCATGCTGGCAAAAGAAGTCTTTGTTGTTGAAGACACCTTACTTGATGAACGATTCGCCGACAACCCATACGTTGTCGGAGAACCTTTTTTAAGGTTCTACGCCGGGGCGTCCCTTCATGAGCGTAAAACCGGTTTGCCGGTCGGCGTACTTTGCATCAAGGATACACGCCCTCGAAAATTTTCTACGGGTGAAGTGACAACATTACTTGAACTCGCCCATAAGGCAGAATCCGAGCTGAACACTAAAACATAGAAAACCCGTCTTGCGAAAACGCAAGATTTTTTGTTTTTGAAACTCTTTTCACCACGGTAATTCCTTGCCATTAAACCAAAATCCCCCCGTTTTCGGCCGACTTATCGCCAGCGCAAACAATCCTTTTGCGGACTCCTCTGGAGAAATATCTGCGTTCTCTCCACCCATTTGCGTGCGCACCCATCCGGGATGCACGGACGAAACTGTAACTCCCTTTCCCTGTAAACGAGCCGCGAGAGTACGCGTATACATATTGAGCGCTGTTTTTGAGATTTTGTAACACGGATAATGGTACGGGAAATGACTGGCGGACTCATGTTCGGTACCTGCAAGCCCAAGCGAGCCAGCGGTGGAAGAAATATTTAAAATATGGCCGCTTGTTGCGACAAACGGCAAAACACGCTCCGTAAAATCAATCGTGCCTATTAGATTTACTTCAAGCGTCTTGCGTAGTTTGTCCACAAATACTTGTGTATCGTCCTCATCGAAAAGCGCACCCGCGTTGTTAATCAACACATCTATTTTTACATCCGTCTTAGAGATAGCGTTCGCGCATCGCGCAATACTTTCTGGCACCGAAAGATCAAGCTGAAAAATCGAGAGGTTTTTATTTGTTATATCCGCCACACCTTCTTTTACAGTACCAAAGACCTTCCATCCTTCGGATAGAAATTTCTCGGCAAGCGCTTTGCCGATACCCCTGCTTATCCCCGTAATAAGTGCCGTCTGCATGTTAGAAATTCAGCGCGCGCCGTATGAGGAAAGAAACTGCGGTATCGCAAAAAGAAGACCTGCCAGCGGCAACACAACCGCAATGGCGGTAATGATAGGCGCCCAAAGAAAATACTTGCGCGTTTTTTCAGACGATGTATAGATCTTATCTAATTTTTGTTCAAGCTCGATTAGACGAGCTTCTATGTCTGGGTCTCCCATTACTACAGTATAACGCGAGAAAACAATTCGTAAAAAATGCTAAACGAAAAAATAAACCCGCTATCGTATTTTGATAAGATCAAAATACGATAGCGGGAAAATCCGCGGCTACTTGTGCAAGCATTTCCCTGACAGGGCAAGGTTATAGTGTACCCCCCACAGAAGGAACGTGGCTTTTACCGGCGAGGTGGTAAATATGAATTTCCCTCCTTGCGTCATCCACATATCGCTGCGTGCCGATTCATCCTGCGTGCATTGCGCATTAGAGGCGCATGGGGACGGCTCGTTGACGTGATGCACAGACTCGCTCTCAGTGGAAGTGCTAAGCTTAATCGGTACCGGCTTTACAAGAAGGTTCCCCAACATACCGCTCTCTGCGTCATAAAATGTAATACCCTCACCTGATTTGTGTCTGATACCGTTTTCAATGAGTCCTATCTCGTAATGCCTCATGAAACCGCGCATTTCCTGACAAACAGCTCTGCCACGCACAATCATAATTCTAAAGAATCGTTGCATACTTCCTCCATCTTCCTTGTTTGTGGAACAATCAAAACTCCATCTGATATGAAACCATGAATGAAAAATAAGAGCAAGGAATAAATTAATGCTCCTGCTTTCCATCGCGTATGTCATACGCCATCTGTAACGCCTCGCGCGGAGAACACTCGTCTCGGCGCAACAAGCCCAATATTTCATTGAAACGCGAAAACTCGGAGTCGTTCCGCCCCATCATCGCGCACTCCTGCAACTTAATCCGGACTTGCCGTTCCGCTTCCTCTTTCCTTGTCTCCTCGCCCGCCTGCGGCGGTTCAAGAACTTCAAAACTTGCCATAAGAAAAGTATAGCACGCGGACGGCGCATTCAAGTTGACAAAACATTCAGATTAATCTAGTGTTGGAAACAGAAATAGAAAGGGGGTGCAAGTGGGATGAAACGAGTAATCCTGACTGTTGGCCCACAAGGTTCTGGTAAATCAACCTTCTGTGAAGGAATCGCCGCCGCTCATCCTGACATAATTATTGTGAGCCGTGACGCTATTCTCCTTGAAATGTTCGGGAGTGTCTGGTTGAGCCCTCACACCGGCGAACACTATGCGGGAAAGGAGAAGATGTGGAAAATTCTATCCAAACACCTCACGTGCGATTCTGCCACTGTTATTCTTGATTGTTGGAATGGCTCTGCCGATGAACGTCTCGCAATAACAAATAAGTTGCGGGAGTTAGGAGCAAACAAAATAGAGGCATGGCGTTTTACCACGCCCGAGGAAACATGCGTGGCGTGGCGTTTGGTTCGTGAACCGCCATGTGCAAAATCATCGCGGTGGGCGGTGATTGCACGGCAGTCGCGCATAGATGCCTACCGGCACGACTACCGGCTCTATAACCAGCAGCCGGTTCATATAACACAGGGATTTGATGCAATTCGAGAAATTAATCCATTGCAAAACCTCCCTACAACTTTCATGGTTTAACAACCCGTCTCATCACGAGGTTTCGTGATGAGACGGGTTTTTTCTTTTCAGAAAATCAATTGGGTGTCCATCCGGGGTCGAACCGGAACTTATTCCTCCACAGGGAATCGTGCAGAGCCGCTACACTATGGACACCACGCGGGCAGTACAACATTACCGGCTTGTGCTACATGTTACATGATACGTGCTGCATGTAAATCCTAGCTATACGTCGGCGGTTCTTCTTTCACGCCAGATTTAAAATTGGCGTAACGAGCCAAGGCGTAGCAAAGAGACGAAAGACGATTCAAATACGCTTTCGTGTGATCGCCCATTGAAACCTTGCCCGTTTCCATTGCGCGTATGACGGCGCGCTCCGCGCGCCGTGCCAGTGTCCGCGCGACATCAAAATACGCCGCAAGCTCCGTGCCGCCGGAAACGAAAAACGTCTTAATGGGCGGCATCTCCTTTTCAATATTATCCACCAGAGTTTCAATCTCCCCCACTTTGCTCGGCTTTATTGTTTTGTCCGCTCCTGCAAGTTCCGCCTGCACTATGAAAAGATTCTGCTGCGTCTGATTTACAATCTCGGACAGTGTTTTATTTTCTATCTTATATTTTCTATTCTTCGCCTTAACCTTGCATAACCCCAAAAAAGAATTCAGCTCATCAAGCGCGCCAAGCGCCTCCGTCGTGCACGACGCTTTAGACACCCGCTCGCCGGGTTTTTGCTTGAGCGTCTTCGTTGTTCCGCCGTCCCCTTTGCGTGTATACAACATGGCTGATTTTCTTAACGAGCCCCGTTAGAAATCTGGGGAATTCGTTTTGTCTTGATATATCATAAGGTCTATTTCTAACGGGGCGAGTCGGCGAGTTTTAGAAAATCGCCACATATAACATTTAATAAAACTTATATAACTCTAAAATCTGAAAACGTCCCCGTTGCGACGCCCCACTCTTCGTTTACTTTATCGACACGAGCGAAACGCGAGCCCGCTTTTATCTGCAAGAGAAAAGATTCAAGTTCGTGCGCCTTTCCCTCCGCAATAATGTGAACGGAGCCGTCGGGAAGGTTTTCGGCTGTCCCGACAAGTCCGCGACTACGCGCTTCGCGCGCTGTAAAAGCGCGAAACGCAACGCCTTGCACATCGCCGAATGCATACGCTTCAAGCCGGCGCATAAAAACGGACTATTCAGCCGGATAGATTTTGGAGCCCTCTTTTGCCTTGCTTCCAAGTTTGACCGCTATTTCCTGCCCCTTCTTTCCTGAAGCAATGTCTGCGTGGTCAAGCTGCATGGACGCGATGGTGTCTTCAAACTCTTCCTCGCCATGCCGTATCTTGACCTTGTCGCCAACCGAAAGCTTTCCGTCAAGCGCGACAACCGCCACGCCGATTTTGTCGTACCAATGCACGACAGTGCCTATTTCTTTTTCCTTTTTTGCCATAGTAAAGACGCTTAGCTATTAAAACGACCCCACCATTAGTCTACACCCGCCATTTCAAGTCTGCGAGCGCTAAAAAGTCCCCTACTTAGGCGCCAAAATAGGTAGTTATGAAT
>CAYJSB010000049.1:0-5101 GCA_964372805.1 uncultured Candidatus Saccharibacteria bacterium
CGCTAATATTGGTCGAAGCGTTGTCTCACCCTCACATTCGGACCTGTTGTAAGATCCGGATAACCCAGATAGCAATCGGCCTCCAAGTTATTGGAATCCTTAATGTTTACATGCACAACTTTTTGCCCAACCGTAAGATATGTTCGTGAAATTGAGTTGGACAATACCCTAACGCCTGTCGTGGCATAGTTTAAGCCGTCGGAATCCTCCCAAGTTATCCTGTATGGGGGAACTTGAGGGTTATTTTGAATATTCACCGTAAATGTAATAGGTATCCCAACGGCAGGATACGGATATGTATCTCCGTTTGGAGGACTAAATCCACAACCCTGCGTTCCCTGTCCAACACAGGTCGGAGTTGTAAAAGTCATAGAGGTTGAAGTGCTTACCCCATCATAAGTATTATACAAAGTGTATAATACTGCTTTGTAAGTAGTATTAGCCAGAAGGCCGGGAACAACGTATGAAGTGGTAATGGCAGGAATAACAACACCGGTTCCCCACACAAAAGTATTGTCTTTGTAAATATCTATGCCGTACTTGCTTACTGATTCCCTATTCGGCGGAGGCGGTGGGCTCCAACTGACGGTTACATCCACTTTATTTGAACCGGTCCTCCAATCATAACATTGACCCGACACAGAATTAATCGTCGCGGACGGCGGCAGTGGGTATTTAAACACCACTTTGGTTACAGCTTGAACATTTCCGGTACAATGGAACTTGCCGGTTATCTTTGATACGCCCTGCGAAGGACTTGTGACGGGCGTCGGATATCCGCTATCCCAAATCCATTGCCCCGCCCCGCAAATCGACGATATCAGACTTGTATCAATCGTGGCCGTTGAATTTTCTACTTCGTTTGTACTCGCATAAGCAACTAGATTAGTAGTACAACTCGATTCATAATAATACGGGGGCCACGGGTCAACTTTCTGCGGATCAAGCAATATCCATAATGTGGTAGTAGCCCAACATGTACCAAACACTCCTGACGATAATGCTGCGTTCTTAATTACGTCTTTAACACTACCCGAACTTACTTGCGCATAGTGGAAAGGCGATCCCACGGTTGGAGCTAACCCAGAATATATGCCGCAATTTGAACTAACGCCCCGCACCTCTGGGATAGTTCCTGGTGCAGTAGGAATCGTAAATGAAGCGGCGGGAACCGTGCAGTCTGAACCAACCTGATGAGGACAAGCGCCTACGGTCGGCGGACCGAAGTAATCGGAAAGCAAAGGCGCGTCAATGGTGTATGAATCTTTATCCAAATCGTAGAAATTGAAAGCGCACTGATTGGCGCCAACTTTATCGGGGTCGGTACTTGTACTCAAGCGAACGGAAGGCCATACTCTTCTCCAATAAGTCCACCCGGGCAAATCCCTCGCTTCCCTGCCTTCGGGGTCCATAAGTCCAACTTCAACACAGCCCAGCGGTGCGAAAGCGAAAGAGGTTAAAGCATATCCAAGTGAACTTAAGTCTCTATTTTGGAGTGACCCCGTATAAGGGGCAACTTTGTAAGCATAATAACCATTCGGAACAAGCATGGAATCGGAGTATGAGACGGTACTGCCGGAAGCCGGCTGAGCGACAAAAATGTTATCGCCTGTACAGACAGTCGGGTCGGATAGGTCAATTGTGTTATACATTCGACACAGATAATAACCAGAAACAATTGGACTGATAACGACTTCGCTTGTTGGTCCGGGATAACTGGGAACAGTAGTCGAAGAAGCCCACACCCTGTATATACGCGAACTTGTTGGTTCCGTCTTTGTGAAGGGCGGTCCAAAATCAAAAACCTTGACCAGACCCTCTTTTGGACCAAAAAAGAGCGATATGCTACTGTTAGGTCCCCACGCTTTTGTCCACGTTCCGCCCCCGTTGTCGCTATACTCAAGAGCGTACCATTTGGTATCTTCGGCAGTGAATGTGATTAAATTATAGGACGCTAGTATTGGATTGATTAAACCCGGGTTTTTCGGTATCCAGCTTGTCAAGATGGTAACTTCCGTTTTATCTGAGGCCAAAATAGCTTGCCCTGTCTTTTGAACTGGTTTAATTGATTTTGAGGCCGCATCCCAAACCGGAGCTGGCGTAAATGTCCTCCTCCTAGAAGTAGCCGTAGAGATAGTTGTCGTACTGAAGATTGCGTTCAAAGTAATACTCGCTCCAGCAGGAATATCATAATTGTGCTGTAGAAATTGTTTTCCGGCTCCACTTATTCCGCTGGGATTTTCCAAAATGGTTTTGCCAGACGGTGTGTCAGCGACACGCTTTAACACCAGTCGTACGCCAGGAATTTGTGCGCCGGTATTGTTCGTTATCTTGATTTCTTGGTGAAAAAGCTGTTCTTCATTATTCAGCCATATAGGCCCTATTTCAGCACTTATTGGAGTGCCCTTTACAGTGCTTATTTTATCCCACGAGAGAGCGAGCGTTGCGCATTGGCCGCCAACTATATTTGGAGCCGAAGAACCCGTTGTCAAATTGTACTCAATGGTTTGTCTTGTGACAGCAAGAGTATAATCTAGTCCGCCTGAATTTCTCTTCATATTCACATCGTTTCCATAACAGCCGGGAATATATGTGTCGCTTGGGCTGGAATCTCTTCGATCGTAATAACGATAATAGAATTTACCCGTTGTTGCATTAAAATCAAATTTTATGTTTATGCTGCCTGCGGAAGTCACATTGCACGACATTGAATAACCATTCGTCTCATCGCCAGATAAAGTACCGCAGGACAAAGGACCGGTAGCGGTAATTGTTTTCTGGGTTGGGGGAGCCACTACAAGCGGAATGTAAACACTGTAGTCTAGCGGCATCGTGCCCGGATCGCCAGACAAATAACTTGTACCTGTGTAGCTACCGACAAAATCTTTTTCATCACAACTTACCGTCGGCGGTGTCGCGGCGGATGCTCTCCATTCGCCATACGGAGAATCCATTGCATATCCGAGCCCAAACCACGAAATATCGGTCGATTGATGTGGTAAAAATTTAAGTATTATGTCCGACCCAACAGGCACGAAACCTCCATCGCTGACAAGCTCGCCCGTACTTGCCATTCGTATCTCAGCATTATAAATCACTGCGACGCTTCTTCCTTTTAAGGCTAAGTCCCATCTTGGCTCGGTAAGTCCCCAGCGTTGCCATTGGTAAAAAAGGTTCATCGTATTTGTACTTACTGTATTAACAAAGCTGGCGCTCTTTGCTTCTGCCGCTGACGGAGAGACAAAAACGCTGAGCGCTAGAACAAACAAAACGACAAGCGGTCGAATTGTACCCGTTTTATTTTTGAACATACCAAGATTATACGCCGCACCGAGAACCGCCATCAGAAGCGCAACGCCTCCAAGTTTTACAAGCAATGAATTTCCTCCTCTAGCGCCTTCACCTCCCGACACGGTGCTGTTGCATTTCGTTGGGTTAATATTCCGGCAATCATAAACAATGTTTGATTCATCAACCAACTTCTCTGCTTGGTACAAAGATGCACGCAAAGTAACATTATCGAGTGTTTTGGAAGAAACGAAATCTTTTTTCACCGCCATCATATCTCCGGTAATTCCACCGGTATACGTGTATGAAGCGACTGATTTCCCGCTCCCGTCCTTCAGTTCAAGAACCAGTTTGCCGCCAGAAACAAGCGCGGATGTGCCGCTATTATGCAAACAAGAAAACATCGTTGACGCAACCCCCTTTACGATAGGAAATTGCGTGATTGACGGAAAATTCAACCGCACCTTGTCAACGCCAGAGCGCACAAAACGAATGTTAAGAATGGATTTGGCGTCTTTGTATGAGAGCTCCCCGACAAGCAGATAAACAGGAAATTCCCTGTCCGGAACAGTTATGCTGATTGTTGAGGAAGAACGAGCTTTGACTGTAATACTTGCCGGTGTTGTTCGAATAAGATTCTCCGGATTCATCGTATCCCAACGATATAATTTCCAGACGATGTTTATGGCCTGATCTTCGCTCGTAGTATTGACTATTTTGGCAGAAATAGCGGCGGCGTCTTTATCGTCTATGCGAGGAGGATACGCCGCAAAGTAGTATGGTCTTTCATTTATTATTACAGATGATTTATCAAAATACGCGCCTGAATCCTTTCCGTTGATTTCAAAATCAAACATATTCCCGACAACATCGTCGGTAAAGCTAAGGCCAAGAAGATTGAATTTTTTATCCGTTACAAAAAACGAAGCGGTGCGGTAATTACCCGCACGGGCAACAGACGGCACGCGCCACGGAAAAGAAACGCGCACGGACGAGTTCGCGTCTATTGAAATATTGTCTTTTGCGATAAACTGGTCAATTACGTCCGGGCCATTGGCATCTTTCTCTTTTCCGCGCTCTTTAAAAATCTTTACGTAAAAAGTTCCATCAACAACGGGATATTTGTTGCTGTTTGTAATCGTTCCGGTAAATTGCACATCTGTACCCGTATCGATTGATGAATCGCGCAACATTATGTCCGTTTGAACGCTTCCAAAATTGTAGTACTCAAAACAGTCTACTGTCCCCGCTGGAGGCTCGATGTTTGTGGATTCGTTTAGATCAGCTTGGGCAGAAGTCAAAATCGCGCCGCTAAAGAATAGCGCAGAAAAAACCAACGTCGCTAGGGCATATTTTTTCATAATGCAAAATTGGTCATTAATTCTATAAAGCTGGGTTACTTTTTTACCGTCCATTCATTGCTTTTACAATTTCTTGCTGCTCCTCTCTCGTAAATGCATACTCAAGCGCTCGGGTTCCTCCGATTGCCTGAAAAATCTCGGCCTTCTCCGATTCGGTCAGCGGCTTTGTGTCTGCCTCTCGAACGCGTTCAAGCATTTGCGCGCGCTTCTCGGCAAGTGTCATATTGGCTTTGATAATCGAAACCGGTTCGCTTGAAACAGATGAACTGTCTCCAGCCGTTCCAAAAACAATTAGAACAACGCCAAAAGCCGCGACAGCAAGTACAACTGCCCACACAATAATTTGGCGCCTTTTTTCGTTCATACCAAACTGGCCATCCACGCAATAATTATACCACTTCGATTGAGTACGGCCTTGCTGTGTGTTGATAAGTCTGGCTTTCTGCCATTGT
>CAYJSB010000050.1:0-5075 GCA_964372805.1 uncultured Candidatus Saccharibacteria bacterium
CTACTATGGAGGCATCCGATATGTCAGACCAAATCGCACCCCTCACGGTGACCAGTAACACTCTTGATACCCTCGCGAAGTACGTGCGGGTGATGGAGAAAACCGGCGTGAGCTACGACCAACTCATCACGCATCCGATCAATGATCGGAGAGCGCGACAAAACCTCGCCGAGTTCCTGAAGGCAGGTTGTCCGAAGGTTCAAACCAACGGCGCTGTGTCAGAACCGGAAACCGGTTACACTCTCGCCAGGACTATCCTCGGCAAGGACTTCATCTCACCCGAGGAGATTTCAAACGCTCGCCCCGGTGTTGTGTACGAAACCGACGCGCAGTTTGCGGAATTCGAGCGCACGCTCCCGCCCCGCGAGGAATTGGAATGGCTCCGCGACAACGGCTTCATGCTCATCGCAGGACCACCGAAACCGATGTCCTTGCTTGAGGTCCGTGATCTCAAAAACGAGTACCTCTACTCCAAAACCGAGGGCTGGTACGCGAACGACGGTGAGAAGTTCTCCCGCACCGACAAAGCGACGCCGAAGTGGCTGAAACTCCGCAAGGGGCCAGTGCCGGACTCAACGAGCAAGAATTGGGGCCAACAACTGGGCCTAATTCCGGACACGGAGGAAGTGCCGAATGCCGCAGAAGTTGTTTGGGGCGTTACCACGTATAAGGCTGTCCGGAGCATTTACCTGCTTCCGAACATCTACGTCCGTACTTCCAGTCGCGACTCGGACGGCGACCGCGTCTACGTTGGCTACTTCGCTGGCAAGGGTCTCCGCGTCCACTACCGCTGGGACCACGAGCCGCTCTCCAATGTGGGTGTCGCCTCGTCTCGGAAGTGAACCTTGAACGCTTGAGGGCTTTGAGAAGCTCTCCCAGAGCTTCTCAACTCTTGATTCCCTTGAAACTTACAGTTTCAGTACACCCTGTGGATTCTTTCAGCGCAATGCTCGAAAGAATCTCACAGGGTTTTTCGATGCTACAAGTTTTCGCATCTCAACCCTCGCGCAAATTTTTTGCGAGGGCTCTTTTCTTTTACATGCTACAATAATCGCATCCTGCTAATGCAGATTGGGTCACGGTTCAATCTCGCGGGGTGTCTCACCTTTGCCTGCCCGCCGAAGCATCGGCGCAGGCGGGAGATTCGCCAGAATGTCCGAGCCTACGCCTGCCTGCGCAGACAGGGCAAGGGCAGCGTGCGAGGAAGGATGGAGATTTTACTTCTTGTTCGTTTCTAGCGGAGATGTTTTTGTAAGGAAACTACTCCCGAATAAAATTCAGGACCGAGAGGATATAGACAGGCATTCGCTTGCGGTAAACCTCAAGGTTCGGTGCCTCGGACGGACGTTTTCCCCATGCTACATGATTACCGTATTTCGTACGTAATCGTCACATTTGAGATAAATTGGTTCTCACCAGCGGGAATTTCCGCGGGTGGTGCGGAAGCCATATCGCCACCCATTCCGACACCAAGAGCTTTCGACGAATAGTACATCGGATAATTACCTCCTTCCGAATAATTCACGACTCGGACAATCCGCACGCCTAAATCTTTCGCGAGCTCTTTTGCTTTTGCTTTTGCGTCTTCAATCGCTTTCTGGCGCGCTTCGCGCAAAAGAGCTTCGTCCTCATCAACGCTAAACGCCAAACCCGAAATCTCCGTCGCTCCCATCTCCCCTATTCCAGTGACAAGTTCGCCTGCGTCAGACAGCGTGCGAACCTTCACAGAAATAGACTGGGTTACGACATAACCCGCAAGCACCTGCTTCCCTCTCGGGCACGGATACGCAAAACACTGGATTTGATTGTATTCATAGCGCGGATAAACATTATAATTCGTGGTCTTGATATCTTTCTCGGCAACTCCGTTTTTCTCGAGATACGCAAGAATGTCGCTAACAGATTTATTCACCGTATCCTGCGAAGTTTTTATTACAAGCGATTCGTCCTGAACCGTGAATGAAAATGTCGCTACGTCCGGCTTAGCGAATACTTCGCCAGTGCCATTGACAGATATCGTATTCATCGCCGGCACATCCTTGCCGAGATATGAAATGCTTTTAAATGTTTTGGCGGATTGCGCGAACAAAAACAGAGCCAAGAGTATAATGACTGCTACAATCGCTCTGCGTACATTCGTATTGCCCATCAGCGTATTGTTTTCCATCTCATTAGAAATTAAATTGTTAAATGACAAGCTTATTACTACTAATCAAAACGCGGCGCGGGCTTGCCTCTGCGACGCCTCCAAGAGATTCTCAAATAAAGACAGAACCGTCATCGGGCCGACTCCCCCGGGAACCGGAGAAATAGCGTTCACTACCGATTTAACTGCATCAAAATCCACGTCACCGACAAGCTTCGGCGCGGCAATTTCTTCCGCAAGCCGTTCTCCATCGTCAAGATTTATGCCTACGTCAACGACTATCTGCCCCATTGATACATGCTCCTCTTTTATAAGACGCGGGTGGCCGACGGCTATTACAAGTATATCCGCATTCTTCGTCATTTCTGCCAAATTACGGGTATGCTTGTGGCAAATGGTAACCGTCGCGTTTTGATTCAAAAGCGCGAGAGCCGTAGTTTTTCCAACAAGAAGAGACCTCCCCACTACAACCACATGGCTGCCTTCAAGAGGAATGCTGTAGTAGGAAAGGAGCGAGAGAACTCCTTTCGCCGTAGCGGGTAAAAAACCGTTTTGATTATTCTCGAGAAGAAACTTCAAATTCTTCGATGTAAGCCCGTCAACGTCCTTTGACGGATCTATCGCTTCGATAATCTCGCCTTGATTAACGCCTCGCGGCAAAGGCAGCTGAACGATGATTCCATTTATTGAAGACTCGGAATTGAGTCGTTGTATTTCGTACAACACATCCTCGGTTGTAGCGTCTTGAGGGAAACCGACGAGCTCGACATTCGCTCCTATCGCGTCGGCAAATTTCTTTTTCGCGCCGACATACGAGCGCGAACGCTCCGACATCCCGACATGCAAAATGGCAAGCGTCGGCGTAAAACCTAATGCCCGAATCAAACGGCGCATATAGTCTACCTTTGAGTCGCGCGCGATTTTTCCGTCTAGAAGAAGCATAGTTGGCTAAATTGTAGCATAAATCATGTAGCTCGAATCATGCCTGCCCCATAGTGAGCTTCGCTCTACTACTGGGGTAACATGTATCAAAAAAAGAAAAAGCCCCCAGCTCTGATGCACGGGGGCGACGTATGACCATATTTGGTCGGTCTTCCAACAAGAGATTTCCCACTCATTCCTAGGACAGTTGGCATATCCACAGATTTTTATCTGCTGTTGTTTTCCACGAAATGGAACCTCGTGGGCGTCGGTCGATTAACTGTCTTGCGGGGGAACAACAGTTATCCCCTTGAAAGTAACGTTGGCCACACATCTATTCCTACCCCATTGGAGGCATCAGTGTGCATCACTTCCGCTACAAAACAGCGTCCATTTAGCACTCGGCTTTACAGGTTAATTGACCCGCCTGTTTCCGAGAATGGAACTGCCAAGCAATGTAAGGATTTTATACGGGTGTACTGGTATTTCTCAATAATGTCACCACCTTTCTAGTTCAATTATATCAAAAAACCAAAAACAAGAACAGTCTTTCCCAAAACATTGCGGGGAATGAATCGACGGGTTTCGTAAACTCCAAGCGAGCCCCGCCCCATTTTGAAACGTTGCCCGCCTAAGTTTTGCTCGGGCAAACTTTTGGCGGGTGGAAAACTTATGAAATATTTCCTCTCACAAAATTGGTTCAAAATGGATACCCACGCCAAAATTGGCTTTTGACGCAAGTTGAATATATTGGCACTACTAACAGCACCACCTCTGCCTTCACGGGCAGGGGTGCTTCTTTATATTATCGCGCAACAATAAAATGCTTATAGGCAAGCTGCGAGAGCGCGCCGAGCGCGGACAAAACAAATATAAGATAAACGAATAGTCCGGCGTACGGAACAAGACAAATCACGCCAAGCCCAAAAGTGCCGAGCGTTGCGGCCTTCCACGACACAACCGGCTGTAATTCCCTGTGCATCAAGTACTTAACAATCACCGAAGCGAATATTACGCCCGCGTAAGGTTGCGCGACAATCAGTAAGGAAAGCCATGCAAGCATAGTGAGCGCGGAAATAAGGAGACCGAACACTGTAAGCCCGATAATGAAACTTGCAGCCGGCGCCACAATTAGGATAATAAAACCGATGAGAGCGGCTTTCCAAAAGTGGGCAACCGACAGTCGCGCCAATTCCGCGCTCATCCGTCTGAAAGTGAACGTTAACAAAAGAGCCGCGGAAAGCAATATGAGAAGTCGAATAATAAATGCTAAACCAAAAAGGCCCGCAAAAAATCCGCGCGCGTCGCTTGCGGTAAGTATCGGCGTGAGATATTCGAAATTTGTTTCACCTTTAATCACCGCGCCGGCGTCTATCACAGCTTTTTCCGGCGAACGATAACTGAAGTCTCCCCCAATAACCGCGTTCGGCCCAATGTGTACCTTGCCTGCTGTGTAAACTTTCACGTTGCCGACAATCTTTCCATCAATGAAAATATTACCACCGGCAAGATAAGCGCTACCGGCAACTTCGCCAAGAAGCGAGATCGTTCCGCCAGCAACTATCACATCCCCGCCAACACGCGAACCTGAAACAATGGAAATGGTTCCTCCTGCAAGAGCAACGTCCCCTCCGACGTCTTTAGAGACTGTGAGCTTGCCTCCCGCTGCCCGAAGATTACCTGCAATGTTTCCAAGCACATCCGCAAAACCGGCGCCAAAAAGCGCGTCGCCTGAAATTGGTCCTGAAATAGTTAAGCTGGCGCCCGCAAGCGCAGCGTCGCCTGAAATTGGTCCTGATATTATGATTGTGCCCCCAGAGGCATAAAGATTGCCAGAAACGCGCTCGCTGGCGGAAAGCGTGTAGTTTTCCCCGAACTTAAGCGTCGCCGCCGAGGCGGGCAGTGCTATGAATACAAGTCCAAAAGACACGAAAAGAAAGGCTTTTTTAGCTTTTCTTAAAACATTCATGCGAGTAGTATAGCAAAAAAGAGTTGAAAAAGTAATGGC
>CAYJSB010000051.1:0-4930 GCA_964372805.1 uncultured Candidatus Saccharibacteria bacterium
GTAACGTCTGTTTTTTCTCTCACATGCAATTCGCTTCTCATCTGTCGGCGAATTTCTTTCGCCGCCTTCTCACGAATGTGGTAGAGCTTCGCTCGGCGAACACGCGCTCGGCGAATTATTTCAATCGTATCAATGAGAGGCGAATAAAGCGGGAAAATGCGCTCAACTCCGATTCCGTCAATCGTTCTGCGAACGGTAAACGTAGAACCGGCTTCTTTTCCATGCTTGACCGAAAGCACGAGGCCTTCAAACATCTGCAATCGAGTCTTGTCTTTACCTTCTTTCCCTGTTCCCTTTTCCACGACTTTCTGCGACACGCATACAGTATCGCCAGCGCGAACGCCAAGCGCCTGCCGCGCCTCAATATTAACCGGTGAAATTATGATTTTTCCGACACTCATGAATAGACGACCAATTTATCATATTAACCGAAAAAGGCAACGTTACACGCTTTATTCCTTCCCCTACACTCGCGCAAGAATCTGTTTCTGCAACTGAAGCGCTCGCGCATGCCCGCACACCACAAGATACGATGCAAGATTTTTTGAATTGACCCGACGAAGCATTCTCCTTTTTGTCTTCGTTCGCACAACCGTTCTGTGCGGAAGCACGACATACCCGAGAAAATCAATCCCTCGTGTCATTTTCCGAATCTGTATTTTGTTCGGGTGAAGTGTAAGATAAAGTCTCTCCCGCAAAAACAGTCCCATATATGGGACTGTTTTTAAAAGCTGCTGTTTGTCGTACGAGATGATCACAAAGTCATCGCAGTAACGAACATAATTTTAGTATCAAAAACAACCTACAGCAATTGTTGTAGGTTGTGTGAGAGAAGTGAGCAGGGGTCAAGGTTTAAGGGGACGGGGGCACAAAAATTGCCGCACGAGCCACCCCGGTACGGATCGGGAGGGGCGCGAGGGAATGCCGGAGCCGGGTTTCGGATTGATTTTCTGCTACGGCCGTATTCATGCGCTTACTATTCATTTCTTTGTGTCGCGGCGGCTTAACTATGTCTTCGGCAATATGCCGAAAAGAGCAACCACAATTATGGGGTTTAACCTTGTAAAATACTACGGCTCAACAGAGCCATAATAATACTGGTTAGGTGCTATTTTGCGCCTACCCCAAGCTCACTCATGGCGTTTTGAAAATCGGGCGGGTAGGGCGCAACAACCGTAACTTTTTTACCTCCGCGAACAGTGAATGAGAGCTCGCGCGAGTGCAGGGCGGTGCGCGAAAAACCAAGCGCGCATTCCTGTTTTCCTCCATACAACTTGTCACAAACGACCGGATGGCTGATGGCTTTGAAGTGAACGCGAATCTGGTGCGTCCGTCCCGTGCGTGGCTGTGCCTCCACGAATGAAAATCCTTTTCCGCGCGCAATCACGCGAAACCACGTGACCGCCTCGCGCATTTCTCCTTTCGCGCCTCGCGATGCCGATTTTTGCCGGAAGTCTCTCGGACTTTTTCCAATCGGCCTATCAATAATCCCGCGCCCGTCTTTCATCTCGCCCCAAACAAAGAGGTGATATTTCTTTTTCACTTCCCTATCCTGAAACTGGCGCTTGAGATACAAAAAGGTCTCCTGGTTTTTCGCAATCACCATCGCTCCGCTCGTTTCCCTATCAAGCCGGTGTACGATTCCCGGTCGCTCAACGACTTGCTGATTTCCAACCACAGATTTTTTATCTATTGATATGTCACCAACATTCTTAATGTCGGGGTATTTTGACAACAGCCAATCAACCAGCGTCGGCTCTTTGGCGATTGCCTTCTCTCCTATTTTTGATATTTGATTTTTGATATTTGATTTAACTTCGTGTACAACCAAACCAGCCGGCTTGTTTATTGCAAGCACGTCTTCATTTTCAAAAAGTATTTCCGGTTTCATCCAGTTAGAAGTTTACGTTTATAATGTCCCGCGCAGTGCGTGCTACCTTGATAGATGCCATCCCGTTATGGGCGAAGCGCTGCGCCGTGAAGGAGTGGGCGGCCACTCGCCACTCGCGCTTCGCGAAATATACGTTCTGTAAACTTCGAACGGGACAGGCCATTAGCACGTGATAGATGAGACAAGCGAAGCGAGTACTCGAACTTCAGAATGAACAAACGCCCGATATGCGTAAAATATTCCGCAAAGCAACGCAAACAGCGCGAGAATGATAAGCGCGTGGCGTACGCGGCGATTATGTTCTATGAACAAAACAGGCAAAAGTATCGCAAGCAACAAAACACTGATAGCCAGATACGCGATAGCGAGAGTTTTTGTCGGGCTTGTAACAAAACGCTCAAACGCTGACGCGTACCGCGCAGAATGCGCGCCAGAAGCGACCGCTGCTTGCGATGGCGATGCGACCGCTTCGGCGTTTTCTACTGCGATAAATGTCTGGCTTGCAGTATCGCTTAGAATACTTGAGGAAGCGAGCGGCCTGACGGATATGTCGGAACCGGCCACCTCGGTTCCGTTTCTAACGGAAGGATTAGAAACGATTACGGTGGCCGGAGCCACTGACGTCTCCAAGGCGGCAAGTTTCTGTATCGGACGCCCAAACATCTCAACCACAAACATTGTTTCTCTGCCTTCATACACGCCCTTTGCTGTAGCAATACCGACCTCCGTAAAACGATCATTCAAAATATTGGCGCGATGAGACGGCGACGCCATCCATGCTGCATTGACGGCGGCGGAGTCGTCAAATTGTATTGCGAGATTTTCTCCCGCATACGCAAAAGCATATCCGGCTTTTGAAAACCAGTACCATGGACTCACACCTTCGGGACTTGTGTGAGCGAAATATCCTTTCGCCGCCATATCTTCGGCCTTCATGCGCGCGGCTTCCTCTAGCGCGGGACTCACTGTTAAAGTATTCAATGCACTTGCCGACCTGCCTTCATTTGCGAGATCGACAAGCACGGCCGGCAAAACATTCGCAAGATAATCGTTCAACGAAACCGCAAACCGCTGAACTTGCGAGCCGAAAAATGCGCCTATAATAAGTGCGAGTAGGACAATAATACCAGCCATCCTCAAAAAGTGCGGACGAAAATCATTCCCCTTATGCGGAACGAGATATTTCTTGATGACACGCTTCATAAAGGCAATTAAATCACGAAAAGACAAAAGACGCAACCTTCTCCTGATTGAGCACGCTCGCCGATATTTCGTTTTGTACCGCCGTTGCAGTGGTCATGCCAGAATATCAATATTTTAAGCTGGATTTATATAGTAGTAACTTTCGAAGCACGGTTAGACGACAAGAACAGGTTAACTATGCTCGGGTAACACTGTCAATTGCGCAAGAGCCAAAAACCGCTCCTAATTTGGAGCGGTTTTTGGTGTTTGTCGGTCAGTTACCGAAAAGTTTGTTCCACAAACCTTTTAGGAATCCGCCCCCTTTGTTTTCCTTAGGAAGCGAGTTGCCTACCGCAGCCGGAAGCGAGCTCTGCTTGCCTGCGCCAACCTCTGGCGTCTTAGGTTCATTTATCGATGGATTCTCCTGAACCGGAGATTGAACTTCAGTACTCCTTGGGAATGCTGATTCACCAAGCGCACGGACACGCTCGATCTCCGCGAGCTGGTCTGCGGTCAGCGGAAAATCCTGAGTAAACTTACAATGTTGCTCGTTGATATGCTTGCGGGTCGTCAGGTACACATAACCGGTTGAGCGAGTCGCACCCCACGGACCGAGAATGGCCTGCATGTATCGTTTTTGATACGTATGGACCGCATCATACGTCGCCTTGTCGTAAGAACCTGTTTCCGAGACAGTAGAGAACCCTTCAAGGTCTCGGAGGAGCCTCTGGAGCCGCGAGACTTGTTCGGAGTCGTTATTGCCGCCAAAACGAATGTATCCCGTGAGGACCGCGCCGCAGTTTTCAGTAGAAACCCCGAGCACCGCACCGGTTGACATTGAAGCGCCCAAGACTTGCCCTCCGGAAGTGCCGATTGTAATGCCGCCAATTGGACCGCTGCCACCACTAGTACCGCCCGAAGGCGTAGCTGGGGGCGGCGCGGATGTCGTGAAGGATTGCTCACCGCCAACCGACTCCGGCGATGCCGAAGAGATAGTGCGGTAGAAGTAGATGGTCCCCGCTGTGAGGCCGGAAACAGTGACTGTATGGCTCGTGGTCGTCGCGGAATCTTCAACGGTTGAGAACGCGTATCCGTAGTTCGGCGTGCCGGCTTCCGTAGTTGATGCATTGGAGTGAGAAACGGTGTCATAAATCACGCGGCTCGTGCCGGGACGGTCCGTCGTCCAGGTGATAACTACCGAGGTTTGTTCCACCCCTGCCTCCGCCTCTTCGCTGATGACGAGCAGCTGATGATTGCCGAACTCAAGCGGGACGCTCGGGATGGTTACCAAGCCCGTTCTCGTCTCTTCGCTCCGGTTCACATTCTCTCCGCTCAACTCCACAAATACATCGAAGAAGGAATCATGTACGAGCGGCTTCTGTTGTTCCTCGGGAATATCAATTCGGTAGGTAATATCAAAGAAGGAATCTGCGCGCGACGCCGGATTGGTAACGGACCGTCCGTCCATTTTCTCTTCAAAAAGCTTGTGGTGACCGGGAGGCACATCGCGGATGGTAAAACCGCCGTCAACGCCGGTCAAACTCAAAGCAATAATTTCTATCGGAATCGTCTCATGTCCGTTTTCCTGTCTTGGTTCGCCTCTCACGCGTCCGAGAGCCACGGTAACATCCTGCAATCCCGGCTCTACGACACATCCCTCATTATTTTCTTCACATGACTTCTGCCAAACTCCATCTCCATTTTTGTCATCCCATTTAAATCCGGTAATAGTGACATTGCGGAAGTTGCCGAAATCCTTTTCAATTACATTCTGGCCGGAAATTATATTCACGCTGTAGCTGGCCGAATCCGCAGGCATGGTTTGGGTCCAGCCACCCTCCTGTTCCTCGCTCACTG
>CAYJSB010000052.1:0-4904 GCA_964372805.1 uncultured Candidatus Saccharibacteria bacterium
GCTCGCCTAATACCCCGTCAGCTTGCTGCGGGGATATGGACGAGCGGGGTTTTATACGCCAAGTAGCAAAGTGCTCTAGGTTTATAACCTGTTCACAACATGTTCCCAAAATTGGCATTTTACACGTAATTAGCGTTGAAAATATATTTTTTTTATTGTTTACTTTTGAAATAGCTGGAACAAACTTATAAGTGAGGTTCGTTGGCATCGTGTCCAGATAAAAATAAATATATTTTATAGGCTATCCCCGCTACATCCCAATGAGTGAATCCATTCAGACGGATGCTCGGACGGAAGCCGCCAATTGTGGAAACCGCTGGCTCCACATGCCAAGACCTCCTCTAGAATCGCCCCTGCTTATGAGGGGGCGGTTCGTTGTATGTGTTTTTCGCCTATTCCCGCTATACGCGTTTTGCCTTCGATTGAATTTCATGCCACGGTGCAAAAGTGTGTATTACTTTCTTGCCAGACGGCGTTATACTTAATGCAGGGTTATTTGAAGTATTGACTCTATAACAAATATAAGGGAGCTTAAATTGCCGTCTCGTGCGATCCCCCACTTTCTAGCCGTTCGGAAATAGTATGCACAGCGTTCTGCCAAGTATAACATGAAGCAGCACTATCCTGCCCTGGACGTTTGGAAAGTGGGGGACTAATCGAACCGGCCGAAAGCACCCACCTAAGAAAAGCTTAGGGCAAATACTTCACAGTAACCCTCCGTAAAATTTCCACGACGTTCGTGGAAATTTTGCTTTCCACTGTGGGATTTTTCCGTTATTGGCAAAGTATTGCTATAATTCGCGAATGTATCGACGATACTTGTATAGCGCGTTATTTCTTTCGGTTCTGCTTTTTGCGATGCACGGCGCTGCCATAAAATATTATTTGTACTGGGCGGTTTGGTGGTATGACATACCTGTGCATGTGATAGGCGGAGCAATTTTTGGCGCGTCGGCGATTTGGTTTTTTGGTTCGCTTAAAGAGCGCACAAGCCGGATTTCTGATTCATCACTCATTGCGTTTTCACTTACCGCAGTTTTCATAGTCGGTGTTTTTTGGGAAGTGTACGAGTATGTGTTTGAAATGGCATACAACCCCGCGATTGGCTACGCGTTGGACACGGTGAAAGATATGTTTATGGATCTGGGCGGGGCGTCTGTCGCGTTGTGGTTTTACAAAAGGCAGAAACTGTCTGTAGCCGCGATTCATGAGCAATAATTCTTCCATTTCATTTTACGGCGGAGTAGGTGGCGCGACCGGCGCGAATTTTCTATTTTCCATAGCTCGAAACGCAGGCGAACCACTGCGAGTCCTAATTGATTGCGGGTTGTTTCAGGGCGACAGTTATGCGCCAGAAGAAAACAGGAAAGATTTTTTGTACGAACCCTCCACGGTTGATGCGCTGTTCGTCACGCACTCGCACACTGACCACATCGGGCGCATTCCCAAACTTGTTAAAAGCGGTTTTAGAGGCCCTATTTATTCAACCAAAGAAACGCGCGCTATCGCCGAGCTTATGCTTGATGACGCGCTAAGAATTATGCGCAGAGAATCTTTTGATAGAAATGGTGAAATATTGTACGAAAAAGAGGACGTTTCGAAAACATTCGAGGCATGGCGGACTATTGAGTATGGCGTCGCGCTTGAAATTGCGGATGGTACGACCGTTACGGCGCACGACGCGGGGCATATATTGGGCTCGGCATTTTTTGTCTTTGAGCGGAACGGGTGTCGCACGGTTTTCACTGGCGATTTGGGAAATTCGCCATCACCACTTGTGCGCGACACCGAGACTCTGGAGCGCGCAAACTACCTCGTGACGGAGAGCGTTTATGGAGATAGGAATCATGAGGACAGAGCGACTCGAAGGGAGAAATTGCGCGGAGCGGTTATGCGCGCCATAGAGCAAAAGGGCGTTTTGGTCATTCCTGCGTTTTCTTTGGAACGCAGTCAAGTAATACTTTACGAGCTTAACAATATGGTGGAGAACAACGAAGTTCCTTCCATTCCAGTATTTTTGGATTCCCCGCTTGCTATAAAAGTGACGGAAGTTTATCGCAAGATGATGCAGGATTTGAAACAGTCCGTACAATCGGAAATTGCTTCAGGTGACGATATTTTCAATTTTCCGCGTCTGAAGTTTACCGAGTCGCACCAAGAATCCTCGAAAATAGATATGGTTCAGAATCCGAAAATCATAATAGCCGGCGGTGGAATGTCGGAAGGTGGCCGAGTCATCGGGCACGAAAAAAATTATTTGCCGGATGCGCGCAATACCGTGCTTTTGGTCGGATATCAGGCCGCAGGAACTTTGGGGCGCGCGCTACTCGAAGGGGAGAAGGAAGTTAAAATCGCCGGTGAAAAAGTCTCCGTTCGCGCCAACATTATGTCGGTTATGGGGTATTCCTCGCACAAAGATTCGGATCACCTTGTGGAATTCGTAGCAGGTTCAGCAGATACGCTCAAAAAAGTTTTTGTAGTGATGGGCGAGCCGAAGGCGTCGCTTTTTTTAGCCCAGCGCCTGCGCGACGAGCTCGGCGTAGACGCGGTTTACCCCGAGCTTGGGAGTACGGTTGAAGTTGAGTTTTAAGCTTTTGTTTGCGTCACGAGGCGCCTGAATGATTCGGGATTCTGCTCGGCAAGTGTCGCGAGGATTTTACGGTCAACCGCAATATTCTTTTTCTTAAGCGCGCCCATGAATTTGCTGTATGAAAGATTTTGTTCCGCTAGGGCGGCGTTGATGCGAACATTCCAAAGTCTGCGCATGTCGCCTTTTTTATCGCGTCTGTGCGCGCGAGCATAGCTTCCCGCGTGCATGATCGCTTCGTACGCCACGCGTTCTTTTTTTGATCGGCCGTGCCGATATCCCTTTACTCTTTTTAAAGTACTTCGACGCGCCTTTAATGCGTGGACTGCTTTTTTGACTCGGGTCATAATAAAAATTAAAAATTAAAAAATCAAAGTGTAAAATGACAATGTAAAATTTAAAATAGAACCGCTCTCTTTATTTTGCACATTTTACTTTTTGCTTCAGTAAGTTATATAACGACTGGCTGATTTGTTAGAAATCACGAAATCAGTTTGTCGCTTTTTTGAAAGCTGGTGCCGTCGGCGTTCTTTAGCGTTGAAATGATTCTGTCCTTTCGCGCGCGACTTTATCTTGCCGTTTTTCGACACTTTCAGCCGTTTCATGAATGTTTTGTTTGTTTTCATATATTTTCTTAACGAGCGAAGCAAGTGGTAGAAAATAATGACCCAGCGCCAATTTCACCAAAACCCAGCTCACTTATAAATGCTTATTTAAGCGATACAAATTTCTACATGACCACAGAATCTATTCTCTCAAATTCGGTGCTGTGGTCCACGCGTTTTCTACTTCTGCTTCTCTATCACCAAGCTCAACCCCTTCGGGCTCTTCTGCGCGTTCTCGGCGATTTTGAATCCTACTGGAATAAGTTTCAAAATGCGTCCCAGCCGTTCCTTTAGGAACTTCTGGTCCATATACTTCGCCCTTCCTCGCAAAAATAGGTCTATTTTGATGCGATGGCCTTCAGTCAGCCACTCGCCCGCCTTTTTGGCCTTCAACTCAAGATCATGGTCTCCGGTGCCTATTGTAAGCTGGATTGCCTTCGTTTCTACGTTGTGAATCTTAGCTTTTGCCTCTTTCTGCTTCTTGTTTTCAGCGTACTGGAATTTACCATATTCCATGATTTTTGCAACTGGCGGAACGGCATTCGGCGATACAAGAATTAAATCAACTCCCGCTTTTTCCGCGTGGTCTAAGGCGTCGCGAAGGCTGATGACGCCGAAATTCTCCCCATTTTCGCCGATGACCCGCAGGGGGTCGGCGGTGATTCCTCTATTGATTCTTGTCTTTGTTTGCACTCGAAATACGTTTAGTACGCTAGTCGTACTGTTATAGCATGGTTCCGCTCGAAAAGAAAGCGGGCAGACGAGGCGTCTGCCCGCGAGCCATATTAGGCGATGATTTGTTGCTCTGCTTCTAAGCGCTTGGCGGCTTCGCTGTGTATGAAGTGCTCAACAAGCTCATTTCTTCCATCAGTTGTTCCATCATCAGGTTGGTGATGAAACTCCTCGCCGGTTCCCCATACGTTAAGCTCGCTTTTCGCTTGCGCAATAACTATCATGTTGTGCTCTTTTAGGGATAGTTGCTGTTTCATATCGGTCCTTTGCGTTGCAATCACTTCCATGATTCCGCCTCTAAAATATCCATTGCCTATAGTGTTGTCAAACCGAACGGTGCATAAGTGTTAGAATGCCAAACGCAGAGAGCGCGATGCCCGTGCCGAGAAATAGTCCGCCGACAACATCCGAAAGCCAATGAACTCCGAGTGAAAGACGGCTGGCAAAAACCAGAAGTGCGATAACCGCGGTAACTCCGGTGGTTAGCATTTGCATGCGCGGTTTTTTCAAAAGCGGAATCACCAAAAGTGTCGCAAGTACAGCAATCGTCGCCACGACAGTTGCGTGACCGCTTGGATAGGCCGGACCAATGGCCTTCATAAGTCCGTTTGCTGGGCGCTCAACGAGAAAGAAGTATTTCAAGGTTTCGCTGAAAACCCATGCGGTACCGATGGCAAGTATCCAAGCGAGCGCTTCTCTGGTACGCTTTTTAAACACGAGCGCGATGCCAACTAGAACGGTGATTATAAACACCGGCCAAAAACTCGCGAGGTTGCTCATAAAAACCATTATCGAAAATAACGAGGATGAAGTATTTGAAAGATGGAACGCTTGGTAGAAAAAAATATCTGTAATAGAAACGTATGGCAGTTGTTTTACTACGGCGAATCCGAAGAAAATGGAAACGCCGACAGCGACAAGGCCCGCCGCCGCAATGTGTTCCGAGTCTTTTATGCTTATGATTTCGCGTTTGTGCATCT
>CAYJSB010000053.1:0-4734 GCA_964372805.1 uncultured Candidatus Saccharibacteria bacterium
TACTGTTCCTGTAAGGAACGATTCCCTGTCTGCGGTAGGCAGGTCGCTACCCGCAATAGAAAGCAATACCGTTTTATACTCTCACATTCCGCAAAATTCATAGCACCACCCGTTTCGTTTGCGCACAAGGGTTTTGTGCTTGTATAATTTCTGGGTATTATTTTTTAAAATATTAATACCATGGCAACGAAGACAGTAGTTATTTATTCAACCCCAACGTGCGTGTTTTGCAACCATGCGAAAGCTTTTTTCAATGAACACGGTGTCAAGTACACGGAATACAACGTTGCGACGGACCTGAAGCGTCGTAATGAAATGGTTGAAAAGAGTGGACAGATGGGTGTGCCGGTCATATTCATTGGTGATGAGCTTGTGGTTGGTTATGATGAACACAGACTTTCCGAGCTTCTCAATATTAAGTAATAAAAATCACCCTCATGGGCGGTTTTTTGTTTGCCGGCACGTGTGTTATATTCTTTCTGTCACGCCCCCGTAGTTCAACAGATAGAACAGCGCCGTCCTAAGGCGTTGATGTGGGTGCAATTCCTGCCGGGGGCATAGGTTGATGGAGTGCGGTTGTTTTGATAGTATAGCGTTCATGGATCCAGTGGACAGAGACATGCTCAAGAAGGTGGTGGAACTTTCCGAAGAAAACAATCGGATGGTTCACAAGCTCTATCGGAGTTGGTGGTGGGGAAGAGTTTGGAAGTCTCTTTACTGGGTTGTCATTATCGGTGTCGCGTTTGGGGCGTTTTATTTTCTACAGCCGTATTTTGACAAGATTAAAGGAGCAGTTGATGGGGTTCGAAGTCCTATTGAGACCGTCAAAAATGCGATATTAGGACAATGAAAATTAATTAAGCACAAAAACAAAAACGGCATAACAGAACATTGTGCCGTTTTTGTTTTCTATGCCGGGGGCCAGAGTCGCCCGCGCCTCTCACCGACTTCCGTCGGTTCGGGCTGGGCACCGCCTCGCGGTTTTGCTCGCCAACTGCTCGCAAAACATCGCTCCGGCGTTCGACTCTGGAGACACGCCAAGTAGTTGGCGTGTACTCCAGGCTTATAACGCAAAATGGTACGGTCTGTCCGTACCATTTTTGCATTATGCTGTATTCTAAAAATAGTTCGAACCTAAGTAGTAAAGCAGAGCTTACTACGGGGCACGGCGCATTTCGCCCGCCTAAATTTTACGGAGTAAAACTTTGGCGGGCAAGAATTCCCCCCGCGAAAACCGAGCGGGCGGAGCCCGCGATCTTTGACAATCTCAAGTTTTTCTTTGGCGGCAAATTCTTAATAAATCAAATGCTTATACCAAAAGATTTTAACTTATTTTCTAAATCATGAATATTACCAGTTTCGTAAACAGCAGTTTTCATTCCAAGTTCTTCAGCGGGCTTCACAACTTCCTCGCTGTCATCTATGTAAATCATTTCTTTCGGATTGCGTCCAGATTTTTGTATCAAAACATCAACAAATTCTTTTTGCGGCTTATTAAAATGATAGTCATAAGAATAAATCTCAAGGTCAAAATATTTTCTAAAGTTGTATTTTTTCTCCAAATATTCAACTCTGCTTTTTATATTTCCGGAGAAAATAAAAAGTTTATATTTTCCATGAAGCTTTTTAACCAAATTAAAAATATCTTCATCAAGGATATAACCGTCATACCAGTAATTTTTAATCGTAATGGCGTCGTATCCTTGAGGGAGTTGTTGCTGAATAAAATTCCAAAATTCTTCGTCGGTAATAAGTCCTGCCCTCAAATCAAAACTTTCTGGGGATTTAAGAGCGTTAAGAACTACATCTCTATCATAGTTTTTTTCCTGAAACAATTTTTCTGTAGCAACAGATTTTCCTTCCCGAAAAAGGACTCCGCCAAGATCAAAAACAATTGCTTTAACATTAGAGAAATTTGTTTGCGGCATTTTATTATGAGTGCTAAAAAATTTTCTTTTCCTAAAATATGGTTCCCCGCCAGCAACGCTTGAAGCGTAGCTTCGGCGGGCTGGGAGCCGATGTTTTTAACAGGTTCTTTGGCAGTTTTTATCGGCGCGGCTTAAATTCAATTATAGCACTTTTCCTACGTGGTGCACTACCCTTGAATTAGTCCGAACGCATTTTTCCGGAAAAACCCCCCCGCGAAAATTCGGAAAGGCGGCGGCTTGTACTGATCGACTCGTGGTGAGCGCAGTCAAACCAAGTCGAAGTGAGCCGCACCGACTTGTCCGTCCGAAGCTTTAGCGTAGGAGGATGACAATTTTCCTTCAACTCCGTTCAGGATGGTGAGCTTGTCGAATCCACAAGTTTTTATTTGGCGGCAACTAATTCAGGTGCGCAAAGCGCACACCACCAATAATAGCAAAAAATCAATGAATACTCATCTTGTAATCAGAATCCGCGTCAAACTCTTTGTAATTTACAGTGAGCTCTTCGCATTTTTGAATATCCCTAGCCGCAATATCAATTTCCTCGATCGGATCATTGCTTATCAAATTTGGATTATCAGAATGATTAAGGAAGCGTGTATCGTCAAAACAAAGAATATACTGTCCGCCTTTGATTTTATAAGCATATTTGAGAAATTGTTCTCGTGCTGGTTCAGACAATTTCTGTATTTCGCTTTCGGGAATTATCAAATCAAACCCCGGCATGAATTTTTGCACCAGCGTTCCCTTAGAAATAAATTGGTCGGCAAAGAGGCCGATGCCATTTATTTTACCTGGTCCAATTTTTGTTTTGACCAAAATCATAAACCCCGTAGAACAAAACCGATTCTTTTCATGGCAACAAACCCATATCCCCAAACAATGGGCAACCACATAGGAATGCCACCAAAATCTGGCTTTGTGAATAACTGGTATCCGCTAATTTGCGTACCGACAACTTCGACGATTGCACCAATCAAAATGCCATACGCAAAAATAACAAATTCGGTTTTGTCCTTATGGAAATAAATCAATCCCAAAGTTAGAACAAGATAAATTATGAAAAGTAAACCATTATTTTGCCAAAATAAATACGACAAAAGTATTCCAAAAAGGATTGGCAAAGTTTCTATGAATACTTTTGATAATTTACTCATTTGGATTAAAAAATTTTCTTCCCCCAAATTATAACACAATTTCCTTTCTGGTGCCGGGGGCCAGAGTCGCCCGCGCCTCTCACCGACTTCCGTCGGTTCGGGCTGGGCACCGCCTCGCGGTTTTGCTCGCCAACTGCTCGCAAAACATCGCTCCGGCGTTCGACTCTGGAGACACGCCAAGTAGTTGGCGTGTACTCCAGGCTTATAACGCAAAATGGTACGGTCTGTCCGTACCATTTTTGCATTATGCCGGGGGCCAGAGTCGAACTGGCGACCTACCGCTCTTCCTTTTGTGGACTATATCATCATCCAGCACCACTTTTGATAGATAGATATTTCTATTGACCAAAAGTGGTGCTGGAGGCAGGCGCTTCCGTCCCGACTGCATCGGGAAGTACTCCCTTTCGGGATAGTCTCTACACCTTCCAAGCTCTCGTTTGCGATGGCTCGGCTTGGCTCGGGATTGTTCCTCGTGGTCATACGTGGAGTGTTCCCCGAATTCACCTGCTTTTTCAATCTGCCTTGCGACAGAAAGGCCCGAAGATTTCAGGCGGACGCTCTAACCAACTGAGCTACCCCGGCGCGTTAGCGTTAGAACATATGCATTGTATCTGATTAGTCAAAATGTTCAAGCGTTACTTATACAAGCAATCTTTGCTGGTCGCGGACACAAGTTCAGAAGTTTGCACCTCTAGCATACACTGATTCTCTGCTATAGATACACTGATTTTCTGCTATAGCAAAGAATCAGTGTATGCTACGCTTGTGCGCGGGGTGTTTTACAGTACTAGCACCGTATCTATTTCTATTCTAGTTTAGGAAGTTTGAAATACTCACGCAATCTACGGTCTCCCTCCATTTCCTCAACGATAAGATAAAGGAGATCCCTTCCTATTTTTAAATCAGCCTTTAGCAGCGCCACCATATCCTCGCAATCGTGAGGATATATCCACACACTGTCCTGCAGTCGCACGAAACCCACTGATGAGAGCGTATAGCGGATTTTTTCCCTTACCATTTTGCGTCGTTCCGGTATATCAAAGATGAGAATTCGCCATTTCCCGTCCCATCGCCTCGGTCTTTTCTTTTGAAGTCCGTTATTTTCCAGTTGCCATAATACCAGCTCGCCTCTTTGAGTAAGGGAGAGAAAGCCGCTCCTATCGCGCGCAAGCAAACCATTTTCGATCATTCGGTCACGCGCCCGATTGACGATTTCTTTCTGGCGCTTGTTGGGTTTGATGACGCCCAGTTTTCCAAGAGCTCCTATGACGTTTGGGGCAACTGCCACGAGAGTTATCATTCCAACCGCGGCGACAGTCCCAAGAATGAGTTGTTGCAGTTGGTGTTTCCGTAATCGCTTACGCGCTATTTGTTCAAGTTTCGCCATACACTCATTATATGCTATCGCTGAAAATCAGTGTATAGTGGTTTGCAGGGAGACATTAGAGTTTGAGAGAGAAAGGCGCAAGAACATTTTTATCTAAGAGTGGGCTAAGAATCCCTTATTTTGGTGCCAGTTTTGGCGGGCGAAACGCGCTGTGCCCCGTAGTAAGCTTTGCTTTACTACTTAGGCTCGGACTAATCCAAGAGTAGTGCACAACAACAAAACGGCACAGATTGTTCCTGCGCCGTTTTTGTAGTATTTTATT
>CAYJSB010000054.1:0-4721 GCA_964372805.1 uncultured Candidatus Saccharibacteria bacterium
CCGCGCTCCAGCCGAAAACAATCCTCAAAATGTGGAGCACGCCTATCGCCGCGAACACAAAAGCCGTGATGCCAAAATAATTTTTCTGGCTCATAGCTCAATTATAGCATGCTCAAAAACAACAAGCCTGCGTCAAATGGCAAAATTGCGAGGCGGGATACATGGTGCCGGGATAAGCGGTGGCTGACCCAATTTCGCAAAGAGCGCCGAGCTTTGCGAGACGCGATGAGTCGTACAAAGATACGGCGGGGCCCGCGATTAACCCAATGATAAAGATTCTCAATATAGTCGCTCTACTTCTCGTAGGCCTGTTAGCGAGATAAACCCGACTTGCTGCCCGCCTTAATTTTGAGAAAATTCAGGCGGGTGAATCCACGCACGCGAACACGGGCGGTCTTGTAACGCAAGTGGTGCAGAAACGTCTCTCTTGCTATATAATTCGGCCATGAAAGAAAACTTATAAATTAACATAACGTTATGAAAAAAATTCATCGTTTTGTGGCGGTAGCAGGATTTGCAACTTTATTGGTCGCTTCAGCGGCTGGAGCAACAACTGCAACAGGTACCCCTCGCGAGCAGGCGCAACAAGAGCGTAAAGAACTCCAGAAGCGCGCGCAAGATACTAAAGAACAGGCGCAACAAAATCAAGTTGAAGCAAAAAATCGCCTTGAGGAACGCCGCCAGCAACAAATTAGAAATCACACCGGGCGCATCACGAGTCGTCTTGAAAAAGCCGTAGAACGTTTTGAAAATATCGCCGAGCGAATCGGCGGCCGTCTGGATAAGTTCGCAACGCAGGGAGTATCTGTAACCGATGCGCGGATAAAACTTGCCGATGCGCGCGTAAAAATAGCGGATGCTAAAACTGCGGTTTCCGGCATCTCATCTGCAATAGAGGCGGCCATCGTGTCGGATGATCCAAAGGGAAGTCTCAAAAACGCAAAGGAAATCATCAGGACGGCGCGTGAAAAGGTAAAAAAAGCGCACGCGGCCCTTGTGGACATTGTCAATTCCATCAAACCAGGTACAATGCGGGCAACAACGTCCCCTGAGGCATCGGAGTAAAATTTTTACAATAACTTATAATTACATACCATGGACCAAGCAAACCAAATGCCATTGCGGGAAACACCGAGAAATTCGTCCGGGCCATTAATAGGAATCGTCATAATCGTCATCGTGCTCGTCATCGGCGCCCTTTATTTTTGGGGAGCCAGTTTAAACAAAAAAACTACTCCGTCACCGGAAACAATTGATGTCCCACTCAGCGTATCGGACGAACTTGGAGATATCAGTGCTGATTTGGACGCGACAGTCATCAGCGGAATCGATGCTGACATTGGAGCAATCGAGAAAGAATTGGCTAATTAAAAATACCCCTCATCAAAAGCCCCCGCCAAGCGTGGGCTTTTTTCTGCGAGCAAATACTTGACCTCGGATACAAGTACAGATACATTACCATGACTTCACCCGCCAAAACTTATGACTTATTTTGGGCGCGGGCGCAAAAAGACCTGCTGATAGATGCTTTATTATCAGGAACCAAGTATTATTTGGTATTAAGTTTAGGCGGGTAAATGCAAAACATAGAACACAAAATACTTTCGGAAAAAGACGCGGGGAAATCCGTCAAGGAATTTGAGGTGGAAGTACCCGCCGAAACCCTTGACCGCTTTCGTAATGACACGCTAAAAAAACTTGCAGCCGAAGCCGAGTTGCCGGGCTTTCGAAAAGGAAAAGCGCCGGAGGCGCTTGTGCTTAAAGAAACGGGCGAGATGCGTGTCTTGGAAGAGGCGGCAAACAACATAATAAATAAGCTGGTTTTTTCTCTCATTACGGAAAAGAAACTCCGTTTCATAGGCGAGCCGCGAGTTACGCTCACCGCTATTGCAGAAGGAAATCCTCTGCGCTTCAAAGTGGCTATAACCGTCGCGCCAGAAATAACTTTGCCGGATTATAAAAAAATCGCATCGGACGAAAACCACAAAAAAATTCCAGCCCCCGAAGTAACCGAAAAAGAGTTGCAAGAGGCGCTTGAACACATTAAAAGAATTCTGGCGCAAGGACAGGCGAATACCGATAAATCGGCCCCCAAAACAGTTGAGCTCACCGATGAAACGGTGCAGAAACTAGGGAGTTTCAAATCAGTCGCTGAATTTACCGACCGTCTAAAAAAAGACATGCTGAAAGACAAAGAAAGTCGGCAAAAAGAAAAACGCGTGCTCGAAATTATTGAAGCCGTTGTAAACAAGACGTCCCTCGAAATGCCGGAAATGCTCGTTGAATACGAACTCGATCGCATAGAATCGGAGTTTTCGCACGATGTGGAGCGAATGGGACAGAAATATGACGAGTATTTGAAAAAAATAAAAAAGACCGGCGAGGAACTCCGAAAAGAATGGCGCGATAACGCGGAAAAACGCGCGAAATTCGAACTCATCATGCCGCGCATCGCAAAAGAAGAAAACCTTACGGTTCCACCGGAAGAGATTGAGAAGGAAACGAACCACCTCCTTGAACACCACAAAGATGCCGAAAAAGAAACCGCGAAACTCTACGTTGAGCGTGCGCTATTGCGCCAAAAAGTACTCTCATTTCTGGAGGCCTGTAGGTAACCCGCAAACGCAAAAAGGGCTTACGGCCCTTTTTGCGAGAAATCACCGCACGAGAGCGCAGGTTGTCGTTCCGATTGGACGGACTACTGCACCAGCGGACCCCGAACGTGCCGTTCCAGTTGGCGTTCGGGACATTACCGTCGGAATACCGCGAACTGTGTATGACGCAGTTTTGTCCGTATCACCGAAAATCTTTTGCAAAACTTTCTGTGTGCAGCGCAGGATGGCGCCACTCTTGGGGTAAACCCACATACCAGTTTTGGTGCTTGGATAAAGCAAGCATTGTGTAAAACCGCGCACGTGGTTTCTACTATCTTGGCAAACTGCCATCCCGCCCTTGCTAGGAAGGCGGAACCAGCTTAACAGCCAACTAGATTTTAGTATCAAAAACAACGTATGGCAATTGCCATACGTTGTGTGTGAGAAGGGAAAAAGGACTAAGGTTCAAGGGTAACCACCGCACGAGAGCGCAGGCTGTCGCGCCGAACGGACGGATCGCGCCAGAAGACCCCGAACGCGCCGCTCCAGCAGGCGCCCGGGACCCTACCGTCGGAATACCGCGAACCGGAGCAGAGTGTCCGGTTTTTGACATCCAAGGGCCGCCCCGTCTCCCGGAAATGGACAAGCTCTAAGAGCTCTCGCTCCAGAAGCGTCATCGTCTTCAGTCTTTTCTCCGCGACCATGTTTGCCGAGAGATTTTTCAACTCCTCGTCGGCCTCAACCCGATCACGAACCCAGACGGCGTACACACCATTCTTTGGATGACGCTCATCCTTGTCGGGCGGGACGGCCAGATCCAAGTCGTTCTTGTACCACCAACTCGGAAACGATGCGTCGCACGCATCGTACACACGGTTATTGGTGAGTGTTGCATCACCAAAGACCATGAGCCGGTTAAAACCTTCGCGCCGCTCCGGAACAGCGAGACCGGAAGTGGTGAACGTCCAGCCAAGCAGTTTGTACAGCGTTTCCATTCCCGCAACTTGTTCGTCAACGGTCCGCTTTGCGCACGGTTTCGGCAATTCGCGGAGGATTTCGATGCGGGGGCGGAGGTTGGTGGCCGCGATTTGTTCTGCGGGTTCAATTCCCTGCCTGAATTTTCCCTCGACAAGCGCCTGAAGACCATCGCTTAACTTTTCCGGGTCAAACGGATACCCGTTGGGCTGACGGATTTGACGCTTAATTTCATGAAGTTGGCCGTCCAACTTCACATACATATCGCCTGCGACAATGGTTGCCATGACGATTTTTCCTTTCAATGTTCATCGGTGGGCGCCGTCTCCAGCCACAACGGCTGGTTTGTACAGTGCCTACTCGACTCTGGCAAGAGAGTACCATACTTACAAAGACATTGCAAGCTCTCGTTGGGTCCAATAGCTTGGCAACACCCTCACCCATACAATCATGTACACACCACACACAAAAAATGCTTAAACGAACATATCCTATTTTAATCTTGCTATAGCAAGATTAAAATAGGATATCATCTTTTGTGTTCCAGCCTCTTACCCTAACTGAAATTCTTTTTTAAGTCGCCAGTCGTTCTCAATTTCATCGGCAATAATGTAAAGAAGTTCTTCTCCAACTTCAAAATCGGCTTTCAAGAGTGCGATGAGGTCTTCGCAGTTATAGGGATATACCCACACACTATCTTGCAACCTTTTAAAACCTATTGAAGAAAGCGTTGCACGAATCTTTTCGCGCAGGACTTTTTTTTCTTCACGAACGTCAAAAATAAGAATGCGCCACTTTTTGTCCCATCGTGGGCGAGATTTCGATTTATGTGTGCTTGGTATTAGTATCTGAATCGCTCTTTTCCCACCCTCGGTTATCTTCCAAAACCCATCACGGTATTCAATAAGACCTTGCCGCGCGAGGCGTCCCCGGGCGGCGTAAATGGCATTTTGCGAATTACGTCGTTTGTGTTTCGGCGTTTTCAATTCTTTAAGCACGCCACGCACCAACGCTTGCGGATTTAATGCTCCGGCAATTGCAACCAAAAGCGCCGTGAGCACTGCGCGTGTGATTTTTGTGTTCCGCGTCCGAACTCTAGATTTTTCTTCCATTACTCCCATGACGTCTTACATTCTAACATCCTATTATAAT
>CAYJSB010000055.1:0-4720 GCA_964372805.1 uncultured Candidatus Saccharibacteria bacterium
TTCATTCTGAAACCATCATTGCATATGCAACGACACTGTCAACAAAGACGCGAAATAAAGATTATATGGGAAAAAACTTCGAGTATCTTCCTATAAACTGAAGCTCCTTTTCTATTCCTTTTGATACATTAACTACCCCAATGATAATGAAGACAAGCGTAATTATATTCACTAAAGTCAAAAGCGCGCCTAGCGCAGGCATCATAATGCTAAGAAGCCAAACAATCGCCTCAATCGTAAACAAAACCAATCCCTGCTTGATGTGAAATTTCACGAAAGGATTATCTTTCGCAACCATGTATGACACAATCACCAAAGGTCCAAGATAAGCAAATATCCCCATAACAACTTTGTCACTCGGCACATTTTGCGCCGGATTTGAAGCAGTCTGCGTATTGCTCGTCTTTATGTTCTTATTGTCAGAAGTATCCATATATTTCAATTAACTTATAAGTATCGACATTATATACCACTTCAATCATGCGTCCCATATCTCGTTTGCATATTGCTCCACGAGACGGCTCGTATTAAAAAATCCGATTAGAGCAATGGCGTGCTTTGTCCGCTCCGTCCACTCGTCGGGGTGTTCATAGTAGCATTTAACGCATTCTTCAAGAACGGTCATAAGTTCTTTCCCGTCAGAATCATCCTGCGCTTCCTGATTCGGATACGAGTGCTTCCCTCCAAATCCCCAACCGCTTAGGGGTTCGCGCGCAAGCCCCTCAATCCACCACCCGTCGCGCGTCGAAACATTCAATGCTCCATTCAACGCCGCTTTCATCCCGCTTGTGCCGCTCGCCTCCATCGGAGGAATCGGCGTATTAAGCCAGACATCGCACCCAGTCAAGAGCTTTTTTGCGTACTTAAGATCATAATCCGGAATAAGCACGATTTTTACCTTCCCGCGCAACTTGTCTGCGTACTCGTTAAGCTTCCCGCGCAAGCTGTTACAATAATAATCATCGGGGTAACATCGATTGGCAAAAATAATCTGCACTTTATTATCGCCAAATTGCGCTAGCCGATCAATGTCCCTGAAAATCAAGTCAGGACGCTTGTACGGAACAAATCGCCTGCCAAAACCGATAGTAAGAGTGTCGTTTTTTAAATAGTCTTCTTTGGAAACATTCGTAACGGTAAAAAATGCCTTATTAAAATTCACCCACGAAGTGAAGTCGTTCTTCTCAAGAAGCTTGGCATCATGAAGTTCGCGAGACGGAATTCTTTTCGGGGCTTCCAAAAATGCGATAGGGTTCTCGTCCCAACCGGAAACTTGCGTATTGAAAAGTTCGGCCATATGCTCGCCGGCCCAGCGCGGCGCATATATTCCGTTGGTTACATTTTGTATTTTATTTTCTGGGAACATTTCCTCGCATACTTTTTGATGCCGTTTGGAAACGCTATTCGTTGACTTTGAAAGATTCATCGCAAGTTGTGTCATGCCAAGACTGTCCTTTCCGGCTAAACCGCGAATATCCCACGGCATCATTTCACGCAACGTATTGCCCGCAAGTCCATAATCAAAATAATCGTGCCCTGCGGCAATCGGCGTATGAGTTGTGAACGTAACAAGTCTTTTGGCCTTCTCTTTGTCATACCCGTTCTTTCGCAAAAGCTCGAGTGTTGCGAGCGCAGCATGGCCTTCATTCAAATGATATGCGCTAATTTTGTCATAACCTGTCGCCTCGAGAGCGCGCACTCCTCCGACTCCCAATATAATTTCCTGGCCCAAGCGCGTGTATCGATCCATTGGATATAAATGCTTTGTAAGGTCGCGGTCCCAGCGCTCATTTCCCTGCACGTGGGAACTCAAAAATAAAATAGGCACGATAGCTCCGCCGCGTCCGATGATCTCTTTCTGCCAAATCGCAATCTGAACTTTCCTTCCTTCGATTTCCACATCCACCATTTCGTTTCTGCGCGTCAGATAACGTTCTCCGCGAAATCCATATTCAAGATTATCGTTCTGATGATACAAAAGAGATACGCCAACCATGTTCAATCCCATGTCGGCTGCAGACATAATCGTGTCGGCCGCGAGCACGCCAAGACCGCCGGCATAATTGGGCATGTGCGTCGCAAACGCGATTTCCATAGAAAAGTACGCAACATGAGACCCGTATTTCATCCCGATAGTGAAAAATGGCATTGCTCTTGCGAGCGAACCATTTTCGTAATTATTCTTTTTATGCTCAACCAATACGAGGCTTGCAATGCAGGTCTCACCGTTCGCTCGATGCCATTTTCTACTACTGAATTCATGTCTAAAATTGTACCATAACACAAAAGCCCCTCCACTTCGGTCGGGGCTTTTGTGCGCGTAAGCATTTCTGCTTAGGCTTTGCTGACTTTGACCGCGTTCGGTCCTTTCGGACTGTCTGCGACTTCAAAAGTCACCGTGTCTCCTTCGTGTAGTTCTTCGAACTTCACGCCTTGGAGCTCATTCGAGTGAAAGAATAGATCTTTCGATTCATTCTCTCTCTTGATGAACCCGAAACCCTTTTCGGTGAGTCGGGCAATAGTTCCTTCTTGCATAGAATTTAGATAATTCACGCTAGTAATCTGGACCTGCTTATAAATAATTATTTTTAAGACAGGTCATATCAAGTACAGTGAGCTGAAAAACGAGACTCGACATGTTTCTCGAACTTAGCGCTGAATTGATGCCAAAAGTCTATCATATCCAATATATCTTGTCAACGGTACTAAAATACGGCTCTATAAAGGGCTTGTGTGACAATACTAGACTTTCGTAAAACACTTGATGCACGCGGACTGCCCGTCGCGCGTTTTTATGTATTTTGCTCCGCATTTGCAGACAAAAACTTGAGAGAGAGTCTTCTTGAAAACCCATTTGCCGTATCCATATGAACGCTTTTGTTTTGGTTTCATAGTTATGCGATGAATGTGAGCGCCTTTCCTTTTTTATTCCCGCGACCCGTCCTTCCAATGCGATGCACGTAATCGTCATAAGTCGCTGGAAGGTCATAGTTGATGACATGGCTCACATCAGCAATATCAAGTCCGCGCGCGGCAACGTCGGTCGCGACAAGAATCTGTATGTGACTTTCTTTGAAAAGCCCAAGAGCGCGCTGGCGCTTGGAATGCGTCTTATTGCCATGAATTGATTCTGCCTTAAATCCCCTCTTTAAAAGTTCTCGCGAAAGTTTCTCGGCTCCGTGCTTCGTACGCGCAAATACGAGAACTTTGCTGAAATCCTTTTGATTGAGGAGGTCGTGCAACGCGTCAATCTTATTTTTTCCGCCTTTTACGCGCACAACATCCTGCTCTACATTCTTCGCCGTGTCTCCTGTCTTTACCGATATGCGAACCGGCTCTTTGCAAAAATCTTTTATCAATCGCTCTATATCCGAAGAAACAGTCGCCGAGAAAAACAGCGTGTGCCGCTTCGCGGGCAGTAAAGAAACAACAAAGCGCATATCGTTTACGAATCCCATATCGAGCATCCTATCCGCCTCGTCAAGCACGATGGAATTGAATTCGGACATATTTATACGTTTTCGGTTTATCAAATCTTTAAGGCGTCCAGGCGTACCGATTATAAAATTATACTGGCGGCGAAGCTCGGAAAGCTGTTTGCCGATACTGACTCCTCCTACGCAACAAACGGAAAATATATGCATGCCTCTGGCAAACTGCTTGAGCTCCTCGTTTATCTGAAGCGCAAGTTCGCGCGTTGGCACAACAACCAAGATTTTTTCTTTTTTGTTCCCGATCACTTTGTGAATAAGCGGAACCAAAAAAGCGCCTGTTTTCCCAGTCCCAGTGTTTGCTATACCGACAACGTCCGAACCTTTTAGAATATACGGAATCGTGCGGTCTTGAATTGGAGTTGGCGTTACGTATCCTTTTGCGGCGATTGTCTGCTTGAGGCGTTCGTCAACTGCAAAATCCCTGAACGAGTGTTCGGGAATAAAATTATCTGTTTCCTCGGTAATTATCGCCTTGTGAACGAACCGTGACGGGTCAAGATTGTCTCCTCGAAAACCCCCGCCTCCTCCTCTTTGATTCCTATTTTGGAAACGAGAAATAGCCCGTCCCCGAAAGGAAGAACGGCCGTAAACGGGCCTCCGACGGCCCCGACTGTGAAAACTTCTTGTATACATAGTTATATTCAGAAGAGTTGTCTCTTCCATAACCCTCGGCCGTTAAATAATAAACGGTGGCCATTTCTCGAGAGTTTTTAAATTAAGCCCTAAGCTTAGACGTCTAGGGCAATCCCTAACACGAAAAACTGATGAGATTTAGTTACAAAGGCAGTATAAATGAATCCTCTTATTTTGTCAACTGTATGAATAACCCCACCCATTTCCCGACCAACCCGACCAACCCGACCGACCCGACCAACTTGATACACTGCCATTCTCATTTCTCACTATTCTCTTATTCGTGCGAATTAGCCGATAGAGACCTCGTTCTTGGACAGAGATGTTTTTATCAATAATCCTGCGCGGCGCTTTTTCAACAACGTAGCTGTCGGGCGTAATCTGACCAGACACTATTGACTCGCCAAGACCGTATCCAGCTTCAATAATAAGCTGGTTTTTGTCTTCCGTTACGGGGTGCACCGAAAGCGCTATGCACCCTCTTGGTGTTGTAGAACTCCAAATACACGCTCATCTTTTCATTGAAGTCGAGATGCGATTGTTGCCGTCACTCGCTCGGGAGAGAAAAAGAAGATACTTTTTCTCTCCGCTCA